>CAKQQK010000001.1:0-89946 GCA_934270935.1 uncultured Coprococcus sp.
TGCTCTTTGTAGTGATGAGCCTCCTCCAGCATCATGTCCTTGACCTTCATAAGTCTGACCTGAGTACTTCGCTCATTCTCATCAAGTTTCATGCTTATATACTTTATACCCTCCCGGGTCTCCGGGATGATGACATGCTCAAGAGCATTTACACGCCTTCGGGTCTTCTCTATCTCCGCTGCAAGCATCTGGCAGGACTTCTCCACCTCCGCCAGTCTCAGCATATCAGGAAGTATATCCGAGAGGGACTTCACTGCATCGTCCAGCTCTCCGGATGTAAATGCAAATCCATATGAATATATATCATTTGAATTTGCGCTTTTCGTCTTATAGTCGTACACCGGAATGTCAACACTCATTACATTCCTGTCGCCAAGGGCGATCCGCACTTCCTGCTTTGGAGCCATGAGCGCCGTACTCAACGTCTGCTCATTCATACCCGCCTTCGCTATTACAAAGCCTGTGTTGGCAGCTTTGATGCCAGCCTCAACCTTCTTTCTCAGTTCCATATTCTCTCTTGCCATGTCAAGGAACTGCCTCATCAGTTCATCTCTTTTATCTTTCAGGAGCTTATGGCCTCTGGATGCCGTGACCAGCTTCTTCTTAAGCCTTGTCAGCTCCATTCTGGTTGGATTAACCACAACATTAGCCATCTGTCTTCTCCTTTCTTCCAAATATATTTTCAAGCTACTTGACATGTATTACAAAGACAACGTGTATATGGCAATTTTGAATGTCGTACATTTAATTGCGGCAGGCGGAAGCGACCCCCGGTTGGCAATATATGCCGCAATGGGGACGAACACAACCTATATCTTTCGAAATTGCCCACACCCACTACTTTCCGTAATACATGTCAAGCCACTTGTCGTCGATACGTTTCAGCTCGGCTCTAGGAAGAATGGAGAGAAGCTTCCAGCCGATGGCAAGTGTCTCCTCAATACTTCTGTCGGTGCCGTACCCCTGGGATACATACTCCTTCTCAAATGCCTCTGCAAACTTTGCATATATGATATCTATATCCGAAAGTGCCGACTCACCCAGAATAGTCATGAGCTCCTTGGCATCCTTTCCTCTTGAATAAGCTGCAAATAACTGGTTCATGGTGCTGGCATGATCTCCTCTGGTCTTGCCCTCACCTGTTCCCTTATCCTTAAGTCTGGACAGTGATGGAAGTACATCGATAGGCGGTGTGATTCCCTTTCTGTACAGCTCTCTTGAGAGAATGATCTGTCCCTCTGTGATATATCCCGTAAGGTCTGGTATAGGATGAGTCTTGTCATCCTCAGGCATGGTCAGGATCGGTATCATGGTGATACTTCCATTCTTGCCCTTCTGTCTTCCGGCTCTCTCGTACAGAGTTGCCAGATCCGTGTACATGTATCCAGGATAACCACGACGTCCCGGAACCTCTTTTCTTGCGGCTGATACCTCACGAAGTGCATCCGCATAGTTCGTGATATCCGTGAGGATTACCAGAACGTGCATGTTCTTCTCAAATGCAAGATACTCAGCGGCGGTAAGTGCCATTCTAGGTGTGGCGATACGCTCAACCGCAGGATCATTTGCCAGGTTGATGAAGAGGACTGTTCTGTCTATGGCGCCGGTCTCCTTGAAACTCTCTGTGAAGAAGTTTGCCTCCTCAAATGTGATACCCATGGCTGCAAATACAACGGCAAATGGCTCATCTGTTCCGCGCACCTTTGCCTGTCTTGCTATCTGGGCTGCAAGCTGGCTGTGAGGAAGTCCCGAAGCCGAGAATATCGGCAGCTTCTGTCCTCTTACCAGCGTGTTCAGTCCGTCTATGGCTGATATACCTGTCTGGATGAACTCAGACGGATAGTTCCTGGCAGCCGGGTTCATAGGCAGACCGTTGATATCTCTTCTCTCATCAGGAAGGATCTCAGGACCGCCATCTATAGGTCTTCCAAGTCCGTCAAATACACGGCCAAGCATATCTTCTGATACGCCAAGCTCCATACTTCTTCCAAGGAATCTTACCTTGCTGTTTGAAAGGTTGATACCTGTCGAATTCTCAAAGAGCTGTACCAGGGCATCCTCACCGTTTATCTCAAGGACCTTGCATCGTCTGATCTCGCCGTCCGCCAGCTCGATCTCACCCAGCTCATCATAAGCTACATTCTCAACTCCGTGCACCAGCATCAGAGGACCCGCAACTTCCTGTATAGTTCTGTATTCCTTTGGCATAGTCTTAGTCCTCCTTCTCTATAGCTTCCTGAAGCTCTTTGTCAAGCTCCTTGGATATCTTCTCGTACTCTTCATCCACATTCTCAGGAAGCACATATTTGAATCGTCCGATCTTTTCTCTGATCGGCATGTTCAGAATATTTCTTATGCTTGCTCCACCGGCAAGAGCCTGCGCTGACTCCTCGTAGAACGCCATGATGAGCTCCATCATCAGAAACTGCTTATGAAGCGGTGTGTATGTGTCCACATCATGGAATGAGTTCTGGTGGAGGAAATCCTCTCTGATGGATCTCGCCGCCTCCATCTTCAGTCGGTCTCCCGCTGAAAGGGCATCCATACCTACCATCTTAACGATCTCATCAAGCTCAGCCTCCTCCTGAAGCAGGGTCATCATCTTCTGTCTGTCGGCCATGAACTTTTCATTTACATTTTCCTCGAACCATTTGCCCATATTGTCCACATACAGAGAGTATGAGGTCAGCCAGTTGATGGCAGGGAAATGTCTCTTGTACGCAAGTGATGAATCCAGTCCCCAGAACACCTTGACTATTCGAAGTGTTGCCTGCGAAACCGGCTCGGAGATATCACCACCCGGAGGAGAAACCGCACCGATAACCGACAGTGCACCGGTTCTGCCCTCGCTGCCGAGAGTCTTGACCATTCCGGCTCTCTCGTAGAACTGTGCAAGTCTTGAACCGAGGTAAGCAGGGTAACCCTCCTCACCAGGCATCTCCTGCAGACGTCCTGACATCTCTCTGAGCGCCTCAGCCCAACGCGATGTGGAATCCGCCATGAGTGCCACTGAGTAACCCATATCACGGAAATACTCAGCTATAGTTATACCTGTATATATAGATGCCTCTCTGGCCGCAACCGGCATATCCGATGTGTTGGCTATGAGGACTGTTCTCTGCATGAGTGAATGTCCGGTCTTCGGATCCTTCAGCTCTGGGAACTCGTTCAGAACATCCGTCATCTCGTTTCCACGCTCTCCGCATCCGATATATACAACGATATCCGCCTCAGCCCACTTTGCAAGCTGATGCTGGATGACTGTCTTGCCGCTTCCGAAAGGTCCGGGAACCGCAGCCACACCGCCCTTCGCGATAGGGAAGAATGTATCTACAACTCTCTGTCCTGTGATAAGTGGCATAACCGGTGGTATCTTCTCCTGATATGGACGGCCCTTACGAACCGGCCACTTCTGCATGAGTGTCAGCTCCCTGTCACCCTTGTCTGTCTCAACCACACACACAGTCTCCTCAACTGTGAATTCTCCTGCCTTTATCTCTTTGATGGTTCCTGTCACGCCATAAGGCACCATAATCTTCTGTGTGACGACCACCGTCTCCTGAACTGTTCCTATCACATCGCCTGCCGACACCTTATCGCCAACCTTTGCCGCCGGAACAAATGTCCACTTGATATCTCTCTTCAGCGATGGGACTTCAACTCCTCGCTTCAGGTTGTTACCACATATCTTCATGATATCATCCAGCGGTCTCTGGATTCCATCGTATATACTGCTTATAAGTCCCGGTCCCAGCTCAACTGACAGAGGCATTCCCGTTGACTCAACCGGTGCTCCCGGTGCAAGTCCTGATGTCTCCTCGTATACCTGAACTGATGCCTGATCTCCGTGCATCTCTATGATCTCGCCGATAAGTCTGCTCTCACTTACACGCACCACGTCGTACATATTTGCATCACGCATGCCCTCAGCGATGACCAGTGGTCCGGCGACCTTCTTAATCTTTCCTGTAGCCACTTAACAGCTCACGCTCCCTTCTATATCTTGCTCCATAAGCAATTGCAAATCCTAAGTTCCGCAATCCCCATATCAGCTTCATAATTTCTTTACTACTCTTCATTAAAGAGTATATCTGAGCCTACTGCCTGCTCAACGGATTTCTTAACTCCTGCTATACCCGCTCCTGTATTGCCCGATATTCCCGGTATGAGAATGATTGCAGGCTTCATAACCTCTCTGTATTTATCTATCTCCTTTGAAAGCTCCTCCGCCAGAGCTTCTGTCATATATATGACAGCATAATCTTCCTCAGCCAGCCTCTTTAACTGTGCTGCCGCATAGTCCGGATTCTTCACAGGAAATGTGTCCAGACCCAGGGTTGCAAATCCGTATATGCTGTCATAATCGCCCATCACAGCTATCTTATACATACATCTCCCTTACCCTTTCCCTGATTGCATCCTCTGGAAGCTGATTCAGTTTACAAGTCAATATGATTCTGACCGTCTTTATCTCGTTAAGCCTTGCCAGAATATATGCAACTATAGGTCCCACAGTAAACGGGTTATATTTCTGAGGTTTTATGGTCTCTATGATCCTGTTGTCACACCATCTCTCAAATGCTGATGCAGAAGATGCCAGTGCATCCGCCCCCTCAGCATACTGTGTATCAGCAAGATATCTCTGTATCTCCTCCATACCGGCAACCGCCGCAGATGAAAGTCTGTCAACATCAATTGTGTCGCACTCCGCCATGGCACGCTTCATGAAATCAATGTTTTTTCCTGTCTTCATCGCCCTGACAGCAATCTTGATGTCAGCCACAGCCACAGTTGTCTCCGCATAGTCTCGAAGAAGAGGATCATTTGCCTTTTTTGCTGCCGCCTTGATGGCGTTAAGCGTTCCTCTGTCTATAATGGCATCACACATCTGTCCATCTCCGGCATGTACCATAGTCTCCCACGAAGATACCGCACACTCTCTCATGTATTCTGGCAGTCTGTCCCATGCCTTATCCCTGACTATCGCCAGCATCTGCTCACCATTTATCTGCGCATTGTCGAAAAAAACTTTTGCCGGTGTCTCTCCTGCAACCACTGTCTTTATGGCCGCTTTGAGATTGTGGAACAGATCCGGCATCCTTATCACGTCAAATACAGACATGTCATCAACCATCTCTGACACCGCCGCCCAGGTCTTCTCCGCCTCAGCATTCAATATCTCATCCTCATCCAGTTTGGATGAATCGCTGTCGCCCCAGCCTTTTTCTCTGATAAACTGAACAGCTTTCTTGTAGGTGTCCATGGCTATCAGCTGCTCTATAGTCGCCTGCGAAAACAGTGACATCTCAAGAGCCCTGACCCTGGCAACCGCATATATATATTTGTCTGCCATCTGCCTACCTCCAACTATTCGCTGTCGGCAAATAAGAAATGATTCACCTTATCTGCCAGGCTCTCCTTATTTGCATCAAACAATGCCTTAAATGAACAATTCTCTTCTATTCCGCCGTAGGAAAGTATAAATCCACCCTCGATGTCACAGCATTCGTCTGATATATCGAGCAAACCACCATGTGCTGTGGCTATCCTGCCAATCTCAGCTTCCACATCCGGAGTAAGCCTCTTTCTGTCCCTGGCCGAGAATATCATAGTTCCATTCTTCTTCTGGACTGAATTATCAAGGCATTTCAAAATTATATCAAAATATTCTTCATCAGGAAGGCTAAGCATATGAGCATAAGCCTTATCAAGCATATCAGTTATGATCGCCTGCTTTGCCCGGAGCACCGCCTGTCTCTTTTTTAACTCAGATGACGACTTTGCTCTGAACTCCCCGGCCTTTTCCGCCTGTGCAAGTTTTTCCGCTGACTCTGCATTCATCTTGTCTACAGTCTTCTTTGCATTTGCAATGATGGAATCAACATTTCTATCGGCCTTGGCACTTATCTCTTCTGCATTCTGTCTGGCTTCCTGGAGAATCTGTTCTACGATTGTTTCCAATCCTGTCATAAAAGTACATCCTCCTTACGAAAAATTATTGAGCATGCGCATGGAAATGCGCTGCGCGCGGCGCATGCATATTCGCAAGGGATCTCCCGCTTACGCGGGTCCTCCTTACGAAAAATTATAACTTGATTCCATTTACAGCGAGTATTGACACCAGAAGTGCAAGAATGGCGTATGTCTCAACCATGGCTGGGAAAAGCATTGCCTTACCAAACTGATCCGGTTTCTTTACTACGATTCCAACCGCTGCAACTGCTGTCTTTCCCTGATGCATTGCTGATACAAGACCTACGACTGCTATAGGCAGACATGCTGCGAGCATCATAAGTCCCTGAGCCACTGTGAGCTCCTTTGGTGTTCCTGAAAGGATTCCAATATTTGAAAGTGCGATGAATCCAACCAGAAGTCCGTAGATACCCTGTGTACCCGGAAGAAGCTGGATAATAAGTACCTTTGCGAATTTGCTTGGATCTTCACTTACTACTCCTGCTGCTGCCTGTCCTGCAACTCCTACTCCATATGCAGATCCCATACCTGCAAGTATAACTGCCAGTGCAGCTCCCACTAATGCCAAAACTGTTCCCATTGTCATAATATTTTCTCCTCCTAAATAATATCTTTATTTCTGTGTCTCAGTGCCATTTACGATATCCACATACTTTGTGTTCTCCCTGAACGGTTTGAATGGATTGCCACCGCCTTCATAGAATTTGCCGAAGAACTCTACATACTGCAGACGGCATGTATGCACGTATGCACCGAGCATGTTTATAGCCAGGTTGAACAGATGTCCAACTATGAATACGAGTATGAACACTATCGCTCCAAATACTCCGTCGCCTGCCATGCTTCCCATCTGATTTATAACCTGTGCGATTACTCCTGTGGCAAGGCCAAGTGCCAGAAGTCTTGAGTATGACAACAAATCTGACAGCCATCCCGTCAGGTTGTAAATGTCATACAGTCCAAGTGCAAGTCTGAGCACCGGATTCTTGTGGTCTCTTCCCGACATGAGCACTATGATCGCAGCTCCCGCTATCGCCAGACCATAGCTTGTAGTCTTCAGCCAATCCGGGAAATTGAACTGCATCTGCGCAATTGATGCAAAAAGCTCTGTCGGCATGAGCATGAGCACAAGCCCTGTTATGAGCATGAACCACGAAAGCACATCACATATGAATGCTTTTACATCTTTCTTCTTAAGACACATATATCCCTTGAGTGCCAGGCCTCCAAACAGATGTATCAATCCAAACAACAGCGAATAAAGCAGCAGCTTCATAGGATTGTCAAGCGGTGCAAACCACACCGGTGCAAATGTAACCTCATGATGAAAGAATGTCCTGGACACTACAGTTATCAGGTCTCCAAAGAAACCACCAAATAATATTCCCCATATAAGTGTTGATATACCACAGTACATGAACAGCCTCAGCGATTTGGCAAGTGCACTGTCCATCTTCGGGAATTTCTTTAGCAGAATAAAGCACGCCAGGAATATGATGAGTCCATATGCCGCATCTGACAGCATCAGTCCGAACAGGAATATATAAAATATCGCCATCGGCGTGGTCGGGTCCATCTCTCCTTTGCCGGGAAGTCCAAACGATTCCAGAACTCCCTCTGCGGATGCAAACATCTTTGGATTCTGTAACTGCACAGGTGCCGTCTCATCATCCGGTACATCACTTATATCTGTCATGACACTGAATTCATCGTTCAGTATCTGTACAACCTTATCTGCATCTCTAGCCAGCACATAACCCGATATGACAAATGTGCTCTTTGACTGAAGCAGGCTTCCTAGAACCTGATATTTGTCAGCACGTATCCTGTAATAATCGGCAAGTTCTTTCAATTTTCCCCGGTCTTCCGCCAATTCCATGAGGGCATTTTTTTTGTCCTCTATCCACTGTTCAAATTCCCGTATATCCTCCCTGTACTTCTCCGCCTTATCAGCCGGAGTTCTTCTTGAAAAATACGATATCTTCGTAAATCCGTGGGATCTCAATATCTCCTCCACTTCCCCCGATATCGTCTTTAATGCAATGACCACCATACAGGTCTGATCTTTATCTGAACCCATCACGCTAACCGTAAATGCCTTTAGTTCAGGATCCTTCTCCTGTATGAGAAGTTCCACCGACGTCTCTGTATATCCCGGAGGCATGGTTCCTATAAGAACCTCCGTCTTATCCGTCTCAGTGGTATTTATCGGAATGTCCATGTTCATCCATGGAGCAAGTCCTTCTATGGCGATCTGACATTTCACTATGCCCGCTTCACAGCTGGCGATGTCTTTGTTCATCTCCAGTATCATCTTTACCTTGCGATTGTACTCCAGTCTGTTGTCGATTATGTGCCGGATGTCATCCTCGTCTACTTCCCGTCTTCCTTCGAGACCGGAAAACAGGGACGTCTTCTCTGGAACATACCTGTCGAGTATCTCCAATGCCCCATCTGTGTCCTGCACACGTTTCTCGTACTTGGCGCGCTGGGTGTTGGTGTTCATCTTCTTAAAGTCATCTGTCTCCTGACTTCCTGTCTCAATCTCCACCATGCCCAGAGCCTGCAGCTTCTCGAGTATCGCCTTTCTCTCACGCTTCATGGCACAGATCGTGATCTTCTTCATAGGAAGTACCGCCATATGTCTACCCCCTTTCTACTTTAATTATTGTTTTGCAGTCACGCCTGCCTGGTCAGCTCAGCAATTATCATGTCTATGACAGCTTTCTCCTGCTGAGCAGCTTTCTCCTTTAGGCGTCCAGCCTCCGCAGTCGCCAAATCAATGGCTTTTACAGTCAGCTTGTCCTCTTCCGCTTTCTGCTCAGCCTCAGCACTCTTCATGCCATCCTTTGCATCTGCCCCGGCAGCCGCTATCATGCCCGCCGCCTCTTTCTTTGCAGCAGCTATCTTATAATCCGCTTCTTCCTTCGCTTTCCTCACTATCTCATCAGCCTGTGATTCCGCATCAGTTATAGCTTTCATAGTCTCCTGCAGCATACTATTCCTCCCTTATATTTACTATGAACTTCAACTTCAGATCATGTTTCCAAAAGCTTCTGTTATATCAGGCACTTTAGCAAATCATCACTTTATATTATTATGTCAAAACTCATGTAGTATTATTTTATAATGATAATGCTGTAATGTAAATAAACATTTTGTAAAGTTTGTACAAACCCCTTGATATTTTTTCATTGTTAATGTACAATGTGACTATGTTGATAATACTTATGTTTATCCATTAATCATTTTTCTTCCTTTTAATTGGTATTTGACCAAATTATTTGAATAATATGACGAATACCATATAAAAAAGAACCCATAGCAGTCTTGACCAAACTGTTATGGGTTCTTTTTATATGGAGCATGCGCATGAAAGGCGCTTACGCGCGGCGCATGCGTGCTTCGTAAGGGATCTCCCGCCTTAAGGGCGGGTCCTCCTTACGGCATGATTTTCAATCCTGCGTGCACTCCCGTGCACATCACAAGGAATCCTCCCGCCTTAGGGCGGGTCCCTCCTTATGATATCACTCTATCATTCCGATTCTTCTTATGTGGCGCTCGTCGTTTGAGAATGGGGTGTCGAGGAAGATGTCTACTATCTTCAGGGCAAGTCCCGGTCCTATAACTCTGGCTCCCATTGCCAGCATATTTGCATCGTTATGCTCTCTTGTCGCCTGTGCTGAGAAACAATCATGACACAGGGCAGCTCTTATTCCCTTAATCTTATTTGCGGAGATAGATATTCCTATTCCTGTTCCACATATAATAATTCCCCTGTCGCATTCTCCTGATGCAACAGCCTTTGCTGCAGCCTGTCCATATACAGGATAATCCACAGACTCGGTGCTGTAACATCCGAAATTCTTATACTCAAATCCACGTTCCTCGAGGTGCTTTATAACCTCCTGCATAAGCTCATAACCGCCATGATCACATCCAAGTGCTATCATCTCTTAATCCTCCTGATTATCTATGTTTTTTGATTATTCATATCGATCCTGATATACCCGATCAACTCAGACCTTTATGATCCTGTGTCCTGCCGCTTTTATCAGACGGTTCATGATGGCATATCCCATATCCCCCTCCTCAAACGACTCACTGTACATGTACTGTGCACCTATGTCATCGCATGTCCGCAGCAGACTGTATAACCCGGCAGACACAGTGATCTCATTCCTCTTCGTTCCAGCGTCAAATACATTTTCACACACACCATCATCATACAGTTTCACATTGTCTGTATCGCATAAAACAGCAGTTTTGTAACCCTCTGCCTTCTTCTCAGCCACAAGACTTCTGATCTTTGCAGCTGCATCTTCGCGGCTGCCCTCCACTATCGTGAGCTTGCCCTTAGGTGCATAATGTGTGTATTTCATTCCTGGTGCCTTGGGTCTCAAAGCATTGTTCATCCCTGTTATAGCCGGATCTATTGTCACATCTCCAACTATATCTTTTATCATATCCGGGGTGATGTAGCCAGGTCGCAATATAGTAGGCCTGTCACCAGTCATATCGACTATTGTCGACTCTATTCCTATACCCACAGCACCGCCATCTATGATCATATCTATCCTGCCATCCATATCCTGCTGCACATGCTGCGCAGTTGTGGGAGATGGTCTTCCCGACAGATTGGCGCTGGGTGCTGCTATAAAAACTCCAGATTCTTTTATCAGCCTCATAGCAGAAGGATGTGACGGCATTCTTATCGCAACCGTGTCCAACCCGCCAGTTGTTGTATGCGGAACTATATCCTTTTTGTTCAATATGATCGTGAGGGGGCCCGGCCAGAATGCCTCCATAAGTTTCTTAGTATCATCATTAACTTCTTTCGCAAGTTCATACACGCTAGCTGTATCAGCTATATGAACTATCAAAGGATTATCCGATGGCCTGCCTTTCGCCGCATATATCTTTTGTGACGCTTCCGGATTCAGCGCATCGCCACCAAGTCCGTACACTGTCTCCGTAGGAAATGCAACCAGCCCTCCATTCTTCAAGATTCTGGACGCCTCCTCATACATATGCTCGTCATCCACACCAGCCTTTGCAAATATTGTATCCATTATGTGTAAACCTCCCGCAAAGCTTTACTATACGCCCATATTTTAGCCCAGCACTGTTACCCTGTCAAATATTTAAATATACTCATTTCTTCTTGCATATCCCCCCACTCCTTACGCATATAAATAAAGCAAACAAATTTTGTTCAGGTACAACCATGAAGCACGATCTCAAACTGTACATATTGATTGCCGCCATTGTCATCGCCGTGGCTGCCCCACCGGTCTTATGTTATCTCTTCATTGTGATTCCAAACGAAAAGCAGGCTTTCAAAGGATCCTGTTCACAGCTATCTGATAACCACAGTCAATCAGGATCATCGAATTACAGAAAATCCAGTGACTCAGATACATCTGAAAACGAAATTTCCCAAGACAGTTCGGACGAAAGTACCCCTTTTGTCATAGTCATAGATCCCGGACATGGAGGATATGATCCGGGCAAGGTGAGTCCTGATGGCATTGCAGAGAAGGATATAAATCTTGCCATATCTGAGAAACTGAAGACCTCACTTTCATCAAACGGGTTCAGTGTACACATGACACGAAGCGACGACTCATCGCTGGGACAGCAGAGCGGCAGCAACCGCAAATCTTCTGATCTGAAAACCAGAATAAGCATTGCAGACAAAGAAAATGCAGACCTGTTCATCAGTATCCATCAAAACAGCTACTCTGCACCAGATGTGCACGGAGCCCAGGTATTTTATTATTCAACCTCCAGAGAAGGCAAAATCCTTGCGGAATGCATTCAGGAACATCTGATATCAGATGCAGATCCTTCCAACCACAGATGTGCAAAAGGCAACTCCGAATATATGGTTCTCACCGAAAATCACTGCACCGCAATCATTGTGGAATGCGGTTTTCTCAGCAACACCGATGAATGTGCAAAACTGACAACCGACGTATACCAGACCGACATTGCAAACGCAATCTGCAACGCAGTAACCGAATGGATAAATTCTACCGCATACAGATAACCAAATCTGTCAGTTTTTCACCTAAAAGGGGCTCCGCAGTGACAGCCGGCGGAACCCCAGGGTTAAGCATCTTTGATATGTGTGTAACTCTGTGCATAATTAAAACATAATCTATACACTACATTTGATTTAAATTTTTAACCTATAGGCATCCCCCCTTGATAAACTATTTTCCCATATACAGGTGTGCAATGTGAAATGTGTGTTGTGATGTATTAATCCATTCACTCTGCCTCTGGTATCTTCCATATAAATAAACTGTATTATGGGAATATGTGAGCACTGATCCATTCACTATCTCTGGGAATTGCATCTGAAACGATAAGAATCAGATAGAATTTGTTGAAAAATAAAGAATTGAGCCCGTAACCCCAGGCATCTCAGTTATCATCTCTGAGTATGTTCCGCTCACATCCTCACAATACCCCAATATTGTTGTTTTTCCAACCCCTTTTTGGCATATTTAACGAAATATTCACAGAAATCAACATACTGTATAATTAAGCAATGCACCCGAATACCGAGGCTGCTGCAATCGCTTAAAAATGTATGAAATTATTGTGAAAATTCCAATAATTTCTCTTTATATTCTATTTACTTGCTTGACAAATGTGGTAAACTATAATACACATTTTAGTACAATCAACTTATTAAAAAGGGGGTCGATTCTATTGAAGATTGAACGATTAAGTGAAAATCAGATAAGATGCACACTCAACAAAGCTGACCTGACTGAGAAACAACTCAAGATCTCTGAGCTGGCATATGGTTCTCAAAAAGCCAAGGAGCTTTTCAAAGATATGCTTCAGCAGGCTTCTGTAGAATTAGGCTTTGAGGCAGACGACACTCCGCTTATGATCGAAGCTATTCCTGTATCACCTGACTGCCTGATTCTCATTGTGACCAAAGTTGAGGATCCAGAGGAACTTGATACACGTTTTTCACGTTTTACCAAAACCAGTGAATACGAAATAGATGACGATGATGACAGTGAACCTGAAGATTTTGACGATGATATAGATGATGACAGTGACATCGATGAGAATGGAACTGTTGCCCACATAGAAATCAGCGGATCGGGCTCTGTGCCACAGAGCGTTCGTGATGCCATAGAGGGAATATTTAACACCATATCAGGTCTTGCAGGCTCTGCCGGAGATTTTGCAGCGCAGGCTTCCCAGACAGAAAGCAGCAATTCATCGTCAGATATCGAGAATACACATACTGTTGGATCTACTAGTGAGAACATGACTTCTCTCTATATATTTGATTCGCTTGACACACTCATAAGCGCATCAAAGCAGGTTGCATCATTTTACTTCAGCAACAACATGTTGTACAAGAATCCATCTGATAACAGATACTATCTTGTCCTTACAAACAGCAGCAACACCACCCAGGAGTTTGTCAGAACATGCAACATACTTGCAGAATACGGAACAAGTCACAAATTGACATATGCTATGCCAGCCCATTTCAAGGAACACTTTATCAGCATTATGGCAGACGAAGCCATACAGACGCTTTCAGCACTGTAAGTCAATAAATGTTCATCACTTTAAGTTCGTAACAAAGCACCGCAACAAAAGAAGGATCCGAATAATTCGAATCCTTCTTTTTTACTGTCTTATATTTTACCGTCTTATATATCTATGTCATCATTTTCTATAACAGCCTTTGGATTGGTATAGAACAACTCCACCATATAATCTTCGCCGTACTTTCTTTCTATGTACTCCGCACATTCTCTGAGATATGGTGCTTTGTCTTCTGAATCCAGAGCATCCGATGCTACAAAATGAACAAGATCCTCCTTAAGAAGCTTTCTGGCAAAGTTCTTTATATCGTGTCCAAGATCACCCACAACAGCTGCTGCACTTATCTGAATATATGCGCCAAACTGTATCAGTTCCTCAACCTTGTCCTCATCCTCGTCAAGACATTCATATTGCTCAACATTCGCAACGATAGGTATATAGCCATCCATATTGATATCTCTTATAGCCTCTGATATCGTTTCAAAATCTATATCATATGCAAATCTTATCATTACATATTTACTGTCCGCCATTGAGTCAAGCTGCCCGGATATGATCTTTCGGTGATTCTCATCATTGTACTCAATCTCTCTTCCAAGGTACACCCTGTAATCTGGATCTATCTTACCAGCCTCCACGTTAAGCTGCTCCACTATACGGTCTAGCTTGTCGCCATCAAGTATAGGGTTTTTCTTATTATATGGTGGTGTCGCCACTATCGTCCTTATGCCTTCATCATATGCTATCCGGAGCATTTCCACTGCTTCCCGGAAATTATCCGGTCCATCTTCTACTCCTGGCAGAATATGACAATTTATATCTATAAGCCCAAATGAGTCCTGCCCGGGAGGATTAGTTCCATCTGTCTTCATATATATCTCCATCCTTTATAGTACACAATACTGATATTCAGCAAGTATACTACTCAGCCTCCTTTTTTGCAAGGTAATCATTGATCTCAAGTTCAAGCTCTGCAGCGTCAAGTCCATGAACTGCTGCCGCCTCCTCCAAAGTCTCACCTGCTGCTGCGAGGCAGCCTATACAATGCATTCCTGCTGCCATAAGTATAGCTGCAATTCCTGCATCAACTGCTATAATATCATTTATAAGCATATCCTTACTGATAGTTGTCATTATATAATTCCTCCTTGATAAATCATCTCTTCTCAGCATTCACATTATATTATACCCTATTTTAAATGTCTATCCCTTTTGATATTTATAAAATTTATTTTGATATTTATAAAATTTAATTCGCTTATTGATGCTTATTGAAAAATATACCTTGTTGATAAATATTATTATTACTTGCTAATTATTGACTTTTGTTTTACAATAAGTCTGTGATTATTTTTACTTTATAAGGAGGAAACAATTATGGCATTCGTTATTGGCGATTCATGTATCGGTTGTGGTTCATGCGCTGGATCATGTCCAGTTGGCGCTATCAGCGATAATGGCGGCGTATTTGTTATCGATGGTTCACAGTGTATCTCATGTGGTGCTTGCGCTGGATCATGTCCAGTTGGTGCTATATCAGAGGAGTAATCAATACCATTCAGGATACTCTGAGGTATCTATGATATAACTTTATACTACAACTAATAAACAAGAGGGTCTGCTTTCGCAGCCCTCTTGTTTTGCTTTCTATTCTTCTACTTTTCTATTCTTCTACATAAGTATAAAGCACATTGTGGCATTCCACCATCATGTCTGTATACTCTTCTCTTGATACAACTATCTCTTTGTTCTCAACAGGATCATAGTACCTGACATCTGCATCATTATAACTTACCACCAGTACATACCGGCCATCATCTATCATGGAAATTACCGGAATACCAGCACTTACATATCCAAGTACCATATCAAGTGAAAGACCAGTAATATCTATTCCCTGCCTCTTGCCCAGCTCATTTAATGCCGTCACAGGATCATCATATGTGCCGAGCTGATCCTCGTCAACCTGTACACCCTGATACCTGAGAACCATGTACAGGCAATCCTGCAGTGACGCATCTACAGTGCCAGTGCTGCGATGGAAGATTCCAGCAGCTATCGTATTATATTCCTGGCTTTCAGTCTGCCTGTATATAACTTCGCCATCACTGGACACCACTATTCCAGATACCGATATAGCATAATTTATTGCATCTCCAGCCACATCATATATCTTGGCAAGACCAAGATTATCATACACATGATAAGTGACCTTGTCCCTGACAACAGTCATTATCATATCAGATGCTTCCCTGTCAACCTTCTGCCTGGTTATATTCAGCGTTGGTATATAACTGAGATAAATATTCGCAGGAACCGTAAAATATAACCTGTCGAATCCTGTTATGGATGCATTGTGTGTCGTTCCAACAGTTGGATTGTTATCATCCTCTTTAAATGTTATAAAATCATCCTTTATCGCAGCAAAACCAGAATCAGTCTTCTCTCCTCTTGTCAGGTATAAAAGATTTGTATCCAGATCTACTTTCATCAGATAACATCCCTGCTTCGCATACTCCTTTATCTGCTGACCATCACTATTCACAATATACAATCTGGATGCGGGTATTATATCTCTGTCTTCCTCGCTGTATCTGGTTCCATCAAATGATGCCGAATCAACATCTACATCTGCATCGTTTATAGCAGACACTCCATACACCATGTCAGAATCCTTGAAGCCATAACATACAAGGCACTCTCCTGAATCTGCAGCTATATCGTAGCTCTTACCATCCTTCATATTCATCAGAGTAATTTTCGTATTCTTCGACTGATCATCACTCTCGCCATAAGCCATGACACTCATATCCGCAGAAACCTTCACATCCCTCGATGACAAATTTTCAGCTATATATGACTGTTTGCAGCTCTGAACGTCCACAACATTGACCTTGCCACCCATCATATAATAGAAATTACTGCCATCATAATACGTCAGGCGGGACGTCTCACTCTTCATCGCCTCATAAGGAACATTGCTCTCCACAAACATCAGCTCATCGACTTCAAACGAAGCGTAGTCAAATGCATAAAGTCCCACACCAAGCTTGCCCTCGTGATCGCCTCTGTTCATATAACCGTACACTGCAAACGTCAAATTGCCATCCGCCTCAAAGTTAATAATATTTATATCGTAATTGTCATAGGTATATGAGTCGTTTGTATAGTCGTCCATCCAGAAACTATAAACCATGGTGATCTCACTCTCCGAATAATCGTACATCCAAAGCTGCCCATTTCTGACAAATGCAATCTTCTTGTTGTCCGCCGTATAGCGATACTCCATATCATCCGACGACACCATACCTATCTCATATACATTGTTGACGGCATCTATACCATTCTTATCAAAATACTCGTCCACATAACGGTCATAGCTCAACATAGTGATCTTAGGCTCCATCTCCGCATCTTCAGCTTCAGCCTCTCCATCCGACGATTCATCTGTGTCATCTGCCGAATACTCTTCATCCACATAATCGCTCTCTGAATCACCTGCATCACTTACCGGAATTTCTTTATAGCTCAGCTTATAAAATTCCTTAACTGAATACACACTTGTCACATCCTGGTCTGTTATGGACGACATCTTGTATTCCTTTTCAATAACTGCATAGTTCACGTCAATCTCTTTTATAAACGTATTTACTGAACTTATGACTGTCGGTTCAAGTCCATCCCACAAAAGATCTGTATATGAACTTGCCAGATTAACATGCCCCAGTCCAACTGAATCACTCGGCTGGCTTCCCATATATTCCTGTTTATACGCTCCTATGACAGACTCCGATTCCAGTGCTTTGAAATCAAACGTAGCATCATGAAAATCAGCTGCTGCCTGGAGCAGTTCTGACTCATGGTAGTCATCATTTACCACAACTCTGGTGTAATAATCTGCACTGGAACCATCCCGGCCCTTCACCTTCACAACAAGCATATACTCCATATCTGCTTTGAGATCCATTCTCACATCAATGCCAAGCACATCATAACCCTGGCCATTGTCTGACGCATCTATATCTCCTTTTTCAACCAGTGAATCGCCGGATATATTTCTGATCTCATAAGAGTATGAGTCAGCATATTTGCCGGCATTCTCAACCCATACATCTATATGCTTAGTGTCATCTATCGGTGTGATGGAGTCCCTCAGCAATGTCAGATCTACATCACTGGTATATCCATGCATACAATTTAGAAGCGAATCTCCATAACCAACATAAGCCAATGGCAGCTCCGCTCCTTTCATCTCTGAAGCCAGATTCTTATAACTTCTATTCTGAAATATATTAACAAAATATACTGTGACAACAAACACAACCGCCATCACAACTATTCTCACAAGTACATTTACTATTTTCTTCACTAATAAAACCTTCTTCTCAGCCTTCTATACCTGTCACGCCTCACACAAAACTCATTGCATACAAGCATCTCTATTATATTTCTCATTACACAATTCACACAGCCGGGACCATATGGCACATAAGGTGGATCCTGCGGCGCATCTCCTCCTGCCGCCTCTCCAGACTCAGCCTTATAATCATCAGATATCATACCACTGTCGCTCAGATCATCAAACACTTTTCTGGCAACACGCCTCATCTCTTCTTTGTCAGGATACATAACCAGCATCGGACTGCCTTCATATTCCAGCTTATCACATTCCTCTTCCACGGCCACACTCATCTTCCGTATCTCATCTGGATACATCTCTTTCATATACTCAATATCCCTGAACAATTCATCTGAACAATCCGTGCCATCCGGCAAAAAAATACCAGATATACCAGCACTATATTTTTCAATATTATCTCTCATCTCTGGAGGGACTGCGTTTTTCAGATTATATATATTGCCCTCCTTTATAAGTCCCCTGATATTCTCGTCGTACGGACTATATGGAATGTACTTAAACTCTTCACTCATACAAATCTCCCTATCTGCATTATTGTGTGTCTATTACATAAGTATGCCGATAGGGAGAAAATGTGAATCCAATCACAATTATATGTGAATGCAACTGTTATTATTTGTCGCCAAATGATATTCCAAGTGTTCGTGCCTCAGCCACGATATCATCGTCAGGCGACACATATTTAAGTTTGCCAGCGCTCTCAGAAAGAGGTATTGCGGTCACCTTATTGTCAAGGAATACAACTAACTTGCCAAAATCTTTTGCCTTTATAAGCTCTGCAGCCTTTGCTCCAAACCTTGATGATATAACTCTGTCATAAGCATCCGGACTTCCACCCCTTTGAGTATGTCCAGGAATGGCAATTCTTATATCCTGAGTCGTATATGCTTTCAATTTATCTGCAAGCTCATATGCAACTGAAGGATATGGATTGTTGGCTAAAACCTCTTTTCTCTTCTTCTTAGGAAGCTCTGCTATCTCCTTGGTTATGGCTCCTTCTGCAACTGCAACTATCGTAAATCCCTTATTGTCCTTTGTACGTTTATCTATTGCCTTGTAAACCTTCTCTATATCGTAAGGTATCTCAGGAAGCAGTATCACGTCTGCCCCTCCTGCAATTCCAGCGTGAAGTGTTATCCAGCCAACCTTATGACCCATGATCTCCACTATGAATATTCTATTATGAGATGCAGCAGTTGTATGGATGCAGTCTATAGTCTGTGTTGCGATATCAACCGCGCTCTGGAAACCAAATGTCATATCTGTTCCCCAGAGATCATTGTCGATTGTCTTTGGAAGACCAATAACATTCAATCCCTCCTCGCTGAGCAGGTTAGCTGTCTTCTGTGAACCGTTTCCGCCGAGTACGCACAGACAATCAAGCTTAAGCTTCTTATATGTCTCCTTCATGGACTTCACTTTGTCAAGTCCATCCTCTGTAGGCTGTCCCATGAGTTTGAAAGGCTGCCTTGAACTTCCAAGGATAGTTCCGCCCTTGTTGATAATACCAGAGAAATCTGCCGGCTTCATCTTGACATAATTGCCTCTCATAAGGCCCTTGTAACCCTCAAGGAATCCATAAATCTCAACCTCGTCAAATAACTCATAGAGTCCTTTTGCTATGCCCCTCATAGTTGCATTCAATGCCTGACAGTCACCGCCACTTGTCAAAAAACCTACTCTTAACATACTCTGCACCTCTTTCTTCTTTATTGTGATTATTATTTTATTAGAGATATACCCTGCCCTCAAGTGCCCTGAGCAGCGTAACCTCATCGATACACTCCAGATCTCCACCCACGGGAACTCCACTTGCAATACGGCTGACCTTTATTCCCGCTGGCTTGACCAGCTTTGATATGTACATCGCCGTAGCTTCACCTTCAGGACCAGATCCTGTAGCTATTATGAGTTCTTCCACATCTTCAGACTGAAGTCTTCTCATGAGCTCTGATATCTTAATGTCTGCAGGACCAATTCCAAGCGCAGGATTTATCACTCCGTGAAGCACATGATACACCCCTTGAAACTGTCCTGTTCTCTCATATGCAGCCAGATCTCTTGGAGTCTCAACAACCATTATCAGTTTGTGATCTCTCTCCGGTGAACTGCATATAGGACACACCTCTCTATCTGTTATGGTATAACAGCAGCTGCAATACTTAATATTCTTCTTCGCACCTACTATGGAATCAGCAAGTGCCAACGCTCTCTCCTCAGGCATACTGATTATATGAAAAGCAAGCCTCTGTGCAGTCTTGGAACCTATTCCAGGCAGTCTTCCCAGCTCCTCTATAAGCCTGTTTACTTCTCCACCGTAGACTTCCATTAGAAAGGCAGGCCTCCAAGTCCCATTCCACCTGAGATTTTACCCATGTTGTCATTATAATCCTCTTCCTGCGCTCTGAGTGCCTCATTCACTGCTGATATAATAAGATCCTCAAGTGTCTCTATGTCATCAGGATCCACAACCTCAGGGTCAAGCTTGATCTCCATCAATTCCTTCTTTCCCGATACCTTTGCAGTGACAACTCCGCCACCAACTGACGATTCATAAACCTTATCCTCCAGGTTCTTTGTAGCCTCTTCCATCTGCTTCTGCATCTTCTGTGCCTGCTTCATAAGATTGTTCATGTTGCCAGGCATCATTCCTCCTGGAAAACCACCTCTCTTAGCCATTGCAATATCCTCCTTGATTTCTGATTTTACTTAATATAATATTATACCTATTTTATCTCAATATTAGAAAAATTTATCATGTTAAGTGTATTTTCTTCCTCCAGCCGTCCGTTGTCACTTCGTGAGTTCTTCGTGCACACGACCTCAAAATCTATACTCTTTCCCATGTACTCCTCTATAACTTCCCTGATGCTGTCCACATTCTCCTGCTTGCTGAAATAAAGCTTCGGAAGCTCATCCTCCACAAGAGGGATCATCAATACAAGCTTTTTATGGTCATCTGACAGTATGAGTTTAGGTCTTGTCTCCTGATTGTCTCCGTTCCTGACTATATAGTGCTTTGCCGGGACAGACAGTCTGTTAACTATGTCATTCCAATTGACAACTGCATTCTTAAGATCCTCATAATCAGCCTTTGGCAGATCATTTGCAAGTTTCTCCTGATATGCTTTTATGTTGTCATCACTTATGACCTCCTCACCGGATGAGTTCCTGCCCTGAGCCGAATCTGTGCCCGCCTTGTCAACCACCTGTATGCCATTCTTTGCAAGTTCTTCCAGCTTATCCTCAAGCACCCTCACACGCTCTATAAGGCTCGTTGTATCAATCTCCATCTGAGGCCTGCAGAGCTTTATCACAGCCATCTCAAGGACTATCCTCTTCTGGGTTGAATACTTTATCCTTGCCGCAGTGTCTGAAAATACATTGATAAATCTTATGATAGTACTCTCATCCATATGTGCAGATATACCGCGTATCCTATCCAGATTCTCCTTCGTCATGTCAAGCCGCTCGCCCTCTGCCTGTGACAGTTTTGTGACAAGTATATTTCTAAGGAACCACGTAAACTCATTCACAAATCTTCCAAGTTCACGCCCCTGCCATACCACTTCATCAACCACATCTATGGCACCTTCGACATCATTCGCAAGCACACTTTCAAGCAGCTTTGCAAATGTGTCAATATCCACAGCTCCTATTGTCTCAAGAACATTATCATACGTGAGCTTCTGTCCAAGATTGAAGGCAACACACTGATCTAGTATCGAGAGCGCATCTCTCATGGATCCATCTCCGGACTTGGCAATATAATCTATAGCTTTTCTGTCCGCCTCAAGCTTCTCTCTGTCCATAAGTTCCTGCAATCTGTCAGATATGACATCAACTGGTATACGTCTAAAATCATACTTCTGACATCTTGACGATATTGTTATAGGTATCTTATGTGCCTCAGTCGTTGCAAGAATAAATATTACGTATGATGGCGGCTCCTCCAGCGTCTTAAGCAGTGCATTAAATGCCCCCGGCGAAAGCATATGAACCTCATCAATAATATACACTTTATACTTTCCCTCTGTCGGCGGATATGCCACCTCTTCACGTATCTGCCTTATATTATCAACACCGTTGTTTGATGCAGCATCAATCTCTATGACATTGAGAGATGAACCATCAGCTATTGCCCTGCAGCTCGCACATTCATTGCACGGACTTCCATCCACAGGATGCTCACAGTTACAGGCCTTTGCAAATATCTTGGCTATAGAAGTTTTTCCTGTTCCTCTTGTTCCACAAAACAAAAAGGCATGACCAAGTCTATCATTCTTAATCTGATTCCTAAGAGTGGTAACTATATGATCCTGCCCCTTCACTTCATCAAAAGTATCAGGTCTCCATTTTCTATATAAAGCCATATATGACATTGCTGCTACCTACCTTCTGTATATAAATGTAATTTCATCCAAAGTCATATTCTGCCTTAAGACAAAACTCACACTGACTATTATATCTGAAATTCTGTTTTATATCAATTAGATAAGCAATATTTGAATACGGTATTCCTGTTCACCAATACATATTATATCTCCGTCAGCCAGTAGCCAGGCCTCTCCTTTTGGCAGTCTTATTCCATTTATAACTGTTCCATTTGTGGAACCCATATCTTCCACATATACTTTCTTACCGTCAGGGTACATATATACATGTTGTCTGCTGATACCTGTATCATTTATAACCACATCAGATACCCTCTCATCTCTGCCTATGATCTTACCCTCTGGTGTAATGTTCATAGCAAATTCTCCTGCGGATGAGATAAGTTTCACCTGCGGACATACAGAACTTTTTATTACCTCTGTATTCTCACCATATACACAGTTCTTTCCATTTGCATTATTTATATCTCGTCTTCCATCTGCATTATTTTCCTTCGCTTCCTCCGGCGGACTCTGCGCCTCCTTCTTTCTAAGTTCTATATAGACCAGCAATTCCAAGGACAGCATTGCAAGTATGACCATGAAAAACCTCACATCCGTGATACCTCCGCCTATCACTATCTGCGACATAAGCATACATATCCCGCCTATCGCCGTAATGCCTATACTCAGAACAATCCGGCGCTGCCATCCACTATTTTCCACCGGGGCAACCGCTGCACACGCCCCTTCCACACTGTCATCTCCAAACACTATATCAAGCATACTGTCTCTTTCGTCAATTTCTTCTTGATTACTGCAGCAATCATTCACTGACTTTTTTTCACCCGTCAATTCCAATTTCTGTTCATTGACATATTCATGCATTGCCGATATATCACAATTAGGTGACGTCACCATGCCGTATAGCTCATACATAAAATCCACAAGTACTGAATTGCTGTGATCTGTCTGCCTTATTACATCCTCGACCAGCTTCTTCATCTGTACCCGGATATCTATACCGGTTCCCGGCACATAGATGTAATGAAAGTCATCAGTCAAAGGCGAATAAAATATTTTGTCTGATGCTATTACCAGATTATCCGGATAAAGCATATATTCTCCCGTCTCTATTATTACATTATATAGAGAGCTCATTAATCCCAGTGTTTTTTCCAAAGACAGCACTCCAACATTCATTATATCCCGCAGGCTTCTCATTCCATTTATCTTGCTGTACAATAGCATCTCACCATTCAGTGCCCGAAACTCTGGCTGGATGATGCCATCGACAAAATTATTGTACAGCATATCTGTCTCATAAGAATTTGCAGCTGTCATATCCACCTGGATTACAAAAAAAGTATTAATTCCCTCTATCTGATAATAACTCACCATATATCTGCCACCTCCTCAGATTACTGCCAACATTCCTCACTTCCTGTCTTGCCTCCGCACTCTTTGTCAGTCTGCCACCGCCATCAAACACAAACATTCCCGGCACCATCTGATCATAACTGACCGATGCCATAAACTCCCCGGAAACTGCCCCCGCCAATAATCCGAAGCCCTCTGCGCCATCAGCTGTAAATTTTGAATCCGCACAGATATTCTCTGAATATATCAGCATCTCCTGCATGTCAGCCTTCATATCTCCATTTATCGAGTCCACTTCATCAGACACTCTGTCCTCGTCCCCATCCAGCATATACTCTTTTCTGCTGTACAGTATCGTATATGTCTCTCCTGTGCTTATCGAATAATTCATTGCCAGGATCAGCATATTTATGATCACAAACATCATGCACACCAATATCGGAGTCAGAAGACACATTTCCACAACTATAGAACCTTTATTACCCATGTTATACCCCCTTATCTACCGCACTCTGAACAGGCCGAAAGTCCTGGGCAATCCTCCTTTCTGACTCTACGGACAGTCCTCTTAAGCCCTGAACACTCAAGCGAATAATGATATCTGTCGCCCTGTGCCGTCACATATATATTGCCACGATTACCATATCTGGCACACAGATGACATGCCGAGAGATTATTGTAATGGCTGTCTAGTTCAGCCTGTGAAATCTGTTTTATCGTAAGCTTTATGTGGTAGCAGCTTCTGGAGGAATGATATACTCTGCCATTTTCAGCCACATATAAATATGTTCCATCACTGTCGCCATCTGATTCCTTATCATACCCCAGATAGGCCCTCTGTCTGATTTTTTCATCACAGTCCATATATAGCCGACCCAGCACAGGGACATCCACTCCAAGCCTGTATACAACCCGCAGATAGATGTGATCATCCCTGAGCTCCGCCTGAATCACATGCAGTCCCGACATACCTTTTTTTACATAACTGTTCACAAGTGTATCATCATCAATATAGTTCCTGAGTCTGGTTTCCGCTTCCAGAATAGACAGTCCGTTCTTTAGCACCTTCTGATTCTGTAAAAAACCTTCACTATCTTCCAGCCTTCTCTCCATGTAACTATATTCAGCCATACTCATGGCTGTCTCATGCAGGCCTTCATACACTATTCCCTTTGTCCTGGCACACCCTGCAAGGCAGAATACCGCCCAGAATGCTAACAAAAAAAGCGGCAGTATGATAGATGCCTCCACGCTTGCACTACCCTCATCACCAGTGCCCGAAAACCTGACATTTTCATCCGAAGGAACGGTCTTATATATTCTCCCGCCACAGGAATCAGATCTATATAATATTCGGATATGCGCTTGGAGAGGCATTTTTATTTCACTATTTAACTGTTTCATATGACAGAAGAACATATAACACCTCCCTTCAGATACCATGCTCTGTCAATACCCGGCAGACACCCTGAATCCATGTCTGTACCAGCCATCTTCTATCTTCACACCGCTTCCGCTCTCGACAAATGATGCAAATTTTCTCTCCTGAACCACCTCAACATCAAGAGAAAATCTGTATATCATATTCATCATCTCAAACGACTCATCTTTCTGCGACAGATTGATCTGTATAAGATCTGCAATTCTGTAGTACATATCTCCTGTATTCTCCGCCAGAAGCAATGCCAGATACCCTTTATAGTCAATCGAATCCACGCCATCATAGTCCACAGCGTCCATATCTGTCAGTCTGCCAAGATCTGCAATATCTGTATGCCATGTCTCATTTGTCTTGAAGAACTGCACTCTCTTTCCTGCAAGAAGCACTTTTATATCCACCAGAGTCTCAGCATACGCCCAGCAGCCGAGCAGCAGATATTTTGACGCATGATATGTAACCCCTGGAATAAGCGCCAGAACTGCTGCTATAGGAGCAACCGCTGCCTGCCGCTTTTTATCTTTCATGAGATAAGCAAAATTCACAGGCAGTCTGTGCAGTATCAGCCTGTTTACAACACCTTTCAGATTTGCATAATCATTGTCTTTGCCGCAGATTATATACTCAGCCTCACACTTAACCGGTCTGTTTCTGTGGCTGTCAGTATACATATCGAAGTTTTCAAGAGCATAATATATACCATAAAAATTGTCCGAAAGCCGGCTTACAATATCGTCACTGTCAGGTTTCAAACGATTCTCAAAATCATCTATATCGTCAAATTCTATATCCTCCCATTCAGCATCACTGCCTGTTTTTCCATGGGATGGCAGCTCCGGTGTAGTGAAAACACCCCTGGATGGAGCCTCTCCATCAGGAACAACCAGCCCCATAACCCCGCCTGCCGTCGTCTTTTTCAGGGTCTTTCTGGGATCTGTTCCTGTCCAGCTGTCACTGCCATCACTCTGCTCACCTCTGCCTGCTTCCACCGCCTTTACCGAATCTTCCCCAGCTTTTTTCTCACCCGTTATCAGATCTTTTAGTTTTGTCAGGCCATCATTCTGAGCGTATAGCTTCATATACTCTGTGATCTGATCCTTCATATTCTCACAATCATTGTCAAGCAATCCCCTGCAATCTGCCAGGGCAGACTGTTCAACCTTCATCTCATCTTCCTGACCATTCTCAAGAGTATATTCCAGATAATCCTGCGCCATCTGCTCCATCTTTCCTTCCCCCTGTCCACCAAATTCTCTGTCCACAGCAAGAAGGTGATATTCCTCAAAAAGCTCTCTGTGATAAGCCGCTTTTACTTCTGCGGCCGCGCCGGCGGCTGCCTCCGCAGCCTTGGCGCGCCCCATACTCACACGGGTCATCTCCACCACCGTGAGCCCCAGCAGAAGCATAGATGTGAGAATAACACACAGAAAAACCGATACCTGTCCATTATCTCTCATATGTTTCCTCCTAATATATCTTCTTTGCACTCTTGTTTATCGAGTTCCATATATTGTTCACAAGACTTGTTATCTGCTTTTTAAAAACTATGCACATAGCGATAAGCACCACCATGATCAAAATAACCTCAACAACTCCCATTCCTGACTCATCATCCATAAAATCTGTCCATCTCTTCATAAATTATTCCTCCTAAAAATTCATTATTGCCGGCGATATAACTATCACCATCACTATTCCAAGCAACACTATCATTGGAAAAAGCAGCTTTGTGCCTGCTTCCTCCCCTTTCTTCTTAGCCATCTCTTTTTTTGCCAGAAGTGCACTCTGTTCCTCATCTGCCATCATCACAATTATGTCTTTTGTACCCTTTCTAATATTCTGCGCAAGCAGAGACATAAGTTTGATGTATACCGGAAGATTGATTCTATGTCCCATATTGCAATAAGCATCACTTTCAGGCACACCGGATCTGATCTCATTGAGTGTATATCTCACCTCTTTTACAAGCGGATCTTCCCCACCTCCAGATGTACTTTTATGAAATTCTCCTGCGATGCCATGTTTATTTTTTCGAGGTTTTTCCAACTCAGGCCTGACAGAATCCCTTTTACTGCATGTCTGCGCTATCCTTTCAAATGCCTTCTTTACAGTTACCCCCGCTCCGAGATACAACGTAAGCTTATCCACAAGCTCCGGATACGCCAGCATAAGTTGTTCGCTCCTGCACTTCTCTCTGTTTCTTATCTGCACTCTTCCGCAGACACATATACATATCATTGCAAACACACCAAGCACAAGTATCGCCTTCCACTGGCCTCCATCCTTTTTCTCCGTTACAGCATAACCTTCTATCTTCCTCGGCAATTCTATCTCTCTGCTGGAACTGTTTTCCTTCTGAATATTCAGCACATATTCTGAGATCAGCCTTACAGCCTTTTCTGTGACAGTGAGATCAGCCCCCAGAACATGCAGCGGATATATTCTTTCCGCACTCTTCCCACCACATTCCAATGACGCTGTAAGTTCAACTATAAGATCCATATCTTCATCTTCATTTTTAACAGTTCCATCAGTCTCAACTATCTCGCTGTCACTGCTGCTCCAGTCAACATCAAGTCCCAAATCATCAAGCCTTGATATAAGATTCAGATTACTCCGCACCTCATCTGCACTGCTGTTTTCTCCCAGATAACAGGCATCTATCTCTTCAAATGCCCTGTCAAATACACTTTCAAGCTCGTCCTCCGGATATTCTACCGGTATGACTTCCACACTAAATGCTGTAGAATCTTCCCCGATCTCTGTCTCAAGCTCCATCACCGCACTATCCGCTCCATATCCAGGTCTATTCAAAACCACAGTTCCAGAACCCATCCGACGACTTATCAGCATGATTGCCACTATTATTAGTAAAACTCCCGCTGTCATAATTACTCTCTTTATGATTCCGCAATAGAATTTTCTGCACTCATCTCTTGCAGCAGCATCAGTACACACCTCAAGCCTTTTAATCCTGCGGCTCATATTCTCTGTGTCAAAAAAATGTCCTAACACTCTGTATATTTTTTCTGCCACTCTGTCAAACATACAAGCTCACCTCTCACACATTAATATTTATGATCTTCCGGCCCCACAGGATCGTCACCACTATAAGTCCAAGACATACCGTCATCAACGCTGCCCCTGGTATATTGCCATACAGCGCATCCATGTAGCCCGGATTACACACTCGAAGATACAGGATGATCATAAACGGCATGGCAGACATGATATTTTGTTCAAGCCGCTTTGCGGTGAGCATGGTATCTATCTCATCTTCCACCTCAATCCGTTCTTCCATATTCTGAACCATCTTCTTCATCATGCGTATAAGGTTGCCTCCTGAACGCTTTGCCACCACCACTATATGGGCAAATTCCTCTATATCCTTCACCTGTGATCTCTTCGCAAAATCTCCAAGCAGTACATCAACATCTGAGTTTATCTCCAAACCTTTCAGGACAATCATCACTTCTTTCTCTATGTACGAACTGCCCTGATACATTCCCGCAAGTTCCTGATACACTGGCGCAAATGCACTTTCTATAGAATATCCGGCAGCCATATTGGCAGACAGCGACAGGAGCATCTCCTTAAACTCCCTGTTGAGTTTCCTCTGTATTTGTCTGCATCTCAACGATGAATATTTCCTGAATGCCGCCAATATCCCCGGCATCAGCAATACACCAGGATATATGCTGTTATAAAACAGCAAAGATAAAATCGCTGCAGCTGCCACATACAACACAACCAGCATCAATATCTCTTTCTTGCTCATGCTGTATCTGCTATAGTCCCTGGACTCCCTCAATGGCCATCACTCCCCTCCACACTGTCTCTGGTCACTTGTATAAGACCGGCTGAGAGCAGCTTGGAAATACTGTTAAGATCATTAATCTTTCTCAGAGTTCCCTCTATTCTTCCATTATTTACACCAGTTTCATAAAACTCGTACAATTTATTCATCACATATTCACCTCCCTGTAATCCAACAACCTCACTTATCTCTATACATCTTCTTGATTTATCCCGCAGTCGCCCAAGTTGTATGATTATATCTACCGCCGAAGCTATCTGTTGACGTATCGCCGAAATCGGCATATCAGCGCCCATCAAAACCATCGTCTCAAGTCTCGTAAGCATATCCCGGCTGGAATTTGCATGTCCAGTTGATATGCTTCCATCATGCCCAGTATTCATAGCCGAAAGCATATCGATCGCCGCTGCATCTCTTACCTCTCCGACGATAATCCTGTTCGGTCTCATTCTGAGGCTTGCCTTTATCAGATCTCTTATCGTAACTGCATTATCACCTTCAACATTTGCCTCTCTGGCCTCAAGTCTGACCAGATTGTCAATTCCTTTTATCTGCAATTCCGCAGAATCCTCTATGGTCACTATCCTCTCATCCTTCGGAATAAATTCGGACATGGCATTTAAAAACGTAGTCTTACCGGCTCCCGTACCTCCGGATATGATAATATTGTATCCAGCCCGGACAAGCCCGGATAAGAACTCTGCAACCTCCGGTGTAATGGAGCCAAGTGCCAGCAGCCTCTCAACCGTCATTCCCTCCTTTGGGAATTTTCTTATGGTCATCACGCTCCCAGAGAGGCTTACCGGTGGCATCACGACATTCACTCTGGAACCATCGGCAAGTCTGGCATCCACTATCGGTGATGCTTCATTTACCAGTCTGTTGCATCCCGCGACTATATGCTGTATAACCGATTTCAGTCTTTCCTCGCTCTCAAATTTCTTGTCATATCTGAACAGTCTGCCAGCCCGTTCTATGAAAATATTGTCATATCCATTTATCATGATCTCGGTAACCGACTCATCATCAAGAAGTTCCGACAACACATCAAGCCTTCTGAGACTATTGAACAGTTCATGTTTTATTTCTAATTTATCTCTGACGCTCAGGTTTCCTGCTTCATTGTATTCAAGAATACATCTGTCGATCATCTCACTGACCTTTTCATCCTTGATATCACCTGTCATGTCAATATCCTGCATGACCCGGGATCTTATTATCTGTCTGCACTCTCCATCCGTCTTCATCTATTCATCTCGTTTTCTATAAATCTGATCATCTGAGCACTTCCAGGTGCCGCTGCAGGCACCGAAACTTTCCGCATACGGCAAAGCAGCTTTCCAAGTTCAGCCCGCCTGAGCGTTTCCTCAAATACTTTCACTTTTGCTGACGAAATCTCATCATCTAATACCGGAACCAGTACCTCATCAAATACCGTGAGTATCGTCAGGTCTTTCAAAACTGCCTGTCCAATGTCAAATGCCACCGTGGTATACCTTCCCCATTCGCGCATCTGACTGATCATCCACCGGACATCATCCGTATCAAGTTCCATTGCATCAATATAAGACTTCAGATATCCCGCCACACTGTATTTTCCAAGATCCACTGTCAGTCTGCTCATATAATCTGTAAACTCACAGGATCTCTGCTTTGCAAGATATATCATATTGGACAAAGCATCGGCATCATCCTGATAAGAACCATACTCCTCCATGCCTATGTACAATCCGCCTCTGACATCATCATTCATACAAAGACTCACTGCCAGCGTTGTCTTGCCGCATCTTCCAAGAGGAGAGATAACCCCATAAGTTCGAAACAGATTTCTGTTGCTTTGAATTTCCTTAACATCTATATAGCCAAGAATAGAAGATATAATTTCAGACACCCTGGAATATTTGAATATCATTCCATAATCATTCTCATCCCTCTTACTCCTTGACAAGATCAGCATCTTCACAGAAAGTCCAAGTCCGTCTGTGAGCTTTTTTTCCATCGTCTCTTTCGTCTTTACCTGCGGCAGTCCGTTACCTGCAGTCTCATAAGCAGTTGTTCCACCTCCTGCCAACGCACAAACAGTCTGCTCTGCCACCTTCTCATCCACAACTAGGATATCAAGGTGTCTTCCAGACATATACTCACAAAGCTCCTCCAACGTGGAAAATGCCAATGCGAACATCGGATTATCCCTGTCTGAATTTATATGATTCATAAGGCTTATCATATAAGACTTATCTTCGTCATATATACCAACTTTATGTTGTTCTATCGCATCACCCCCATATACATGTCATCACATAGCACATTACGCCGCACATTATAGCGACTGAAAAATGTACTCTTTTCTTCATAACTCTTCTGTCAAATTTCTTTTCTGGTAAACCTTTACGATTCGTAATTGATAATAAAAATTCTTTTAAAAGAAAAAATAAAGATATAACTCCCCCGGCCAAAAAGGAGTAAATCATCACCCTGACAACATCCGTTCCGACAAATGTACCGGCAACGGCAAACAGCTTTATATCGCCTGCGCCCAGGGCTCTCATAAGAAATAATACATACAGGATCAAAACAGGAATAATACTTCCTGGAATACTGACAAGCAATCCCTGACCGAGTCCATACATCCATGCAGATATGATCATCCCCTGCATCAATCCTAAAGCTATCAGCCTGTTTGGAATCCGCCAATCCCGCAGATCCTGAACGACCGCCGCACTCACCGTGGCGATCAACGGTATCAAATAAATAATTCTCTCTATCCTCCCTTCTCTCTGAGTGGTAAGACACACGATACACCCCGGCAAAGACTTTGTAAAGGGGCTATTTCATAAACAAATTTTTATAAATTTGCAAATTATACTTCCTGTATAATCAGTTTTTACAGACACAAAAAAGGATGTACAGATGCGTATTCTGTACATCCCTTTTATATTTCATATCTTTTTTTCATCCCAAAATGACTCTCAAAAACATAACATCTCAATTCTGTATAATCAAATTATAATCTGTGTATAGTCAGATTTAATAATTATGACTGCTTTCTAGCCGCCATAGACGCCTCAAGATTCTGAATTTCACCCCTGCTGATTGCTATGCTCTCCTGCAGAATCTTAATATCTCCAAACGCTTTCTCAAGTTCCTGTGGTGGATTATCCTTATACGAATCATAGAAATATCTTCCAATCTCCACCATATTCTTATCGATCATCTGCTGTTCACTATTGATCTTGTTATTCAGTTTTGCTTTCTGCGCTGCATCCTTAGTCTCATCCACAGCATTATTTGCAAATTTCTTTGTCTTAGTAAACACATCCTGGAAAAAATCTGACATAAATAAAACCTCCTATTATTCACCATCTGCACTGATATTATATTTATATATACAAAAAATCGGGGATTATGCCGCTATGCATTCATCCCCGATCTTTATATACATTCACATTTAGTCTTCTATGTATTTGTTAAGCGTATCAACCACATCGTTGAGATTGTACGGCTTGGCAATATAATCATCAAGCTGATTCTCGAGGATCCTCTCCTTATCTCCAAACATCGCTCTGGCTGTAACTGCGATGATCGGAAGTCTCTTCCTCTTCTCCTTGCGCTCAATCTCTCTGATCTCCTGAGTAGCTGCTATACCATCCATGACAGGCATCTGCACATCGAACAAAGCCGCATCATATACTTTAGATTTGAACAGTTCCACAGCCTTCTGACCATTCTCAGCTATATCGTATGAAAATCCTGCCATACCCAGAAGTTTTCCTATTACCTGCTGGTTTACAGGCTCATCCTCTGCAACAAGAATCCTTGCCTTGCTGTGCGCATTTATAGAGAACACAGCCGGTTCTTCTTTCTCCTGAAGGAATTCATCTGCTGCCTCTGCTCCCTTGATAACCTTAAGTGGTATCTCAACAATGAATGTTGATCCTATATCTTCCTTACTCTGGACAGTTATGTTACCGCCCATAAGCTCTACAATCTGCTTTGTGATTACAAGGCCAAGTCCCGATCCACCATATTTTCTTGTGTCTGATGCATCAACCTGACTGAATCTTATAAACAGCTTGCTCATGTTTGCCTCTGAAATACCTATACCAGTATCAGCGACTGCCATTCTGATCTTGATCTTATTCTCCCCGTCATCCATGGAAGCAATCTTAACTCTGACACTTCCCTCAGATGTGAACTTGATTGCATTAGATAAAAGGCAATTGAGTACCTGCTGTATTCTCTGTCCATCACCTCGTACAAGCTTTGGTATGTTGCTGCCAAATGAACAGTCGAGCTGAAGGCCCTTGTTCGTTGCAATAGGAACCTGTGCAGCAACGGTATCCTCGATTGCTGTTCTTATATCAAATGTCTCCTCTTTGATCTTGTACTTACCAGCCTCAAGTTTGCTTATGTCAAGAATATCATTTATAAGTCTGAGCAATGTATCTGCGCAGTTCTTAGCTGTTATAAGGTTATCTCTGTAGTCAGCCTGAAGGTCCTCAGCCATAAGAGTGAGCTGAAGCATTCCGAGAATGCCGTTGATAGGTGTTCTGATCTCATGGCTCATGTTAGCAAGGAACTCAGCCTGAGTCTTGTATGCCGCATTCGCATCAACGATAGCCTTGCTGAGTTTCTCCTCAGTCTCCTTCTGCTTTGTCACATCAATGACAACCATGTTGATGTAATCAGCCTCCGACTTGTACATAACCGTGTTGAAAACTTTCTGAAGTGACTCCATAGTGATCTCAACATCCATCAGGTCTCCCTCTTTTGTACCTGAATTGTTGTATGCGGTGAACCAGGCATTGATATCCTGAAGCACCTCTATCTTACTCTCCTTCAATATCTTGTCTGTGTAATCTGACACATCAAGTTTGAAGTATTCTCCGAATATCTCATTCGCATCCACTATCTCATAACTTGTTCCATTCACTGGATCGTTGATGATCCTCGCCTGAGCAAATCCAATAGGAAGGTTCATGAACAGCTTCTTATACTTGTCTGACTTCCCCGAAGAGCCAGAGCCGCCGCCTCCAAACGCAAGCATAACCAGCACAGCTACTCCCGCTGCAAGAATTCCGCAAATGATAGCTCCCACACCTATCTTTGCAATTCCGAGCACACCTGCAAGCAAAGCCAGAACAGCCATGGCTATCGCAAGTGGCTTAATCCCAATTTCCTTAATCTTGTCCATTAATGCACCTCTGTTTCTATTAATATTGAGTCTCATAGCATAGCCCGGCTATGCAAAACCACATAGATACATTATATTATAAATAATTATCAAGGTCAACGCTCACACAGTTTTTTATGCTAAAATATAGACAAATTTTTTATTGTATTTTGTATAAAATGAACTATCTTTTTATTCGGTGCTTTTTTTATTCTCGTTATTCTGCTTATTTTTACGAATTTTCTCCGCATATGCTATGGCCGCTTCCAGCCTGGATCTGTCACTCTCAAAATCATATTCGTCGTCTTCTGTCTGATCTTCTGCAGAATCCATCTCCAAGCTTGCACTATCTTCATCCATCTCCTGGCTTGTATTATCTTCATCCATCTCCTGGCTTGTATTACCTTCACCCATCTCCAGACTTGTACTATCATCACACTCCATGTTTTTCTCTTGCTGCTTCACCTTAGAGGCCTTTCCCCTTCTGCTCTGAAGCAAAGCAAATATCAGCCATGCAGCAAATGTCAGTATAAGTCCGGTCTTGAGTCCAACCGGAAAATATTTAAATTCTACAGTGTGGTCGCCCGCCTTCAGATCCAGCGCTATAAAAGCACCGGCAACAGTCTGGATATCCGTCTTTTCGCCATCAACATATGCTGTCCAGCCGGCATCATAAGGTATTGACGTGAACATAAGTCCGTCTTCCTGAACAGAGATGTGCCCTTTCACATATCCATCCTCAAATTTGCTCACATTCATCTGCTCATCCGACCATCTCGCATACGCCTGGGAAAATGCGTCAGAATTGAGAGTTGCAATAGTCAGTCTTGCAGATGTATTTTCGGGAACCCCATCTGAGAAGTAATACTCAACTCCAACCTTGGCACCTCTGGAGAGGTGGCCTACATGGTAAGTCTGATACTGAAGTCTCTCATAATTCTGCTCTACACCATCGACATATATCCTTATCTTTGTTATGCCGTTGCAGTTTGCTATGATATACAGATCATCCTGCTCGTCTGTTATCTCAAAATTCAGCTCAAAACTGTGTATACCCGGAGTTATGTCTGACAAACCGTAATACTCACTGAATGGGTTATCCTTAGTTATCGTTATGTCGTTCTCCGAACCACTCACCTCAGGGTAGAGCTGGCTAAACGTTCCTGCCACGCCTGTAGATTTCTCCACAAAATTATTTATGCTGTCAAACATGTTTGAGGCATCAGATGTCCACTCCTTAAGACTGTCATCTACCATAAATCCAAGCTTCAATGCCTTCTCATTCTGATATATGTCAACGCCATCAACCGTATCCACATAATTCATATCGTGGGACATATACTCTCCCGGTCTCCTGAACACATATCTGATTCCCAACACAGCATTTGACACGGAATTGGCTCCGTCATACAAAAACTCATTCGCACCGGTATAGAACCCAAGTCCATGCATGGCATTTACCAGATCATTTGATACCGTTGAACCAAACAGGCTCACACCGTGCATATTGTAATATGTTGATTCATCCACAACCTCTGTCGCCATCAGCTCCGTCCTGTAGGCAAACGGATCCGTCTTCACAGAATCTATCGCCGCACGCATGCTCTTATCCCAGCTATAGTAATCCGGAATATTCACTGTCCCATTGCTCTCATAGCCCTTTGCGCCGCTATACACTATCTCAGTCATGCATAAAACGGCAAGAACTACAGAAACCACAAATCTGGTCTTCTCCTTTGTGAGCGACAGGAGCATCACAGCCACAGAGTAAACACCAAACAGAACCCATGTATATATGAGAACCGTTCTGTCAAGCTGAATATTCTTGTCTGCATACACAAGGAAGCCAAATGCAGCCGCAATCCCGACCACAGTTCCGACAATCTGTGACCTGTCCATTTTCACCAGAGCCTCATATCCCATTGACAGAATGACAAATATAAACAGGAACGAAAATCTATTCGGTATGCCGTACTGGTCATGGAATCCATGCCATATATAATTGAGCAGGGTATTATTGAAACTCACCATAAGAAATACGAGTATTATGAGGTTCTTGAGTTTCTCATACCATTTAATCTTTGTATTGAAGATGTATACACCAACCAGCAGTACTGCAAATGTGCCACAATATACATTCAGTCCCCCGTCAAAATTCTGGCTTTTTATCGGTTCTGTCAGTATGAATATCTGCTTTATCATATCCCAGATGCTGCCATACCATTCAGACTCAGGAAAAACTCTTGTCGCCGACGCAGTTGTATTTATCCCGAGATATGCCGGGATAAGAAGGAACGAAGCCATAGCCGCAGCGAGCACGGATGTGCCTGCAAATCTCAATGTATCCTCTGCCATCTTAAATATATTCTTGTGATTTGTCAGAACGAACTGGATCACAAGGAACAGACATATCATGAAACATATGTAATAGTTGCACAGCAGGCCATAGAACATGCTGATCGTATACAACTTGTAATTGCTGCCATCCTCTGTCATCTGCTCAAATCCCTGCATGATGAGCGGAAAGATGAGTATACAGTCCATCCACATCAGATTCCACGAATATCCTATAACATAATTGCTGAGTGCATATGCCAGTGCAAATGGTATGATGAAGAGATTATTCTTATCCTTGCATTTATATCCAAGGTAGCTTGCCATAGTCATTCCTGAAACAGCAATCTTCAGGCTGATGAGAAGGCACATAGCTATGTAGATGTGATCCTTGCTGAAAAGCACAATGATAAAATTGAGCGGACATGACATGTAATATGCAATGATCGCCAAAAGATTGCTTCCCATTCCTATATTCCACGTATAAAACAGACTTCCCTCATTTGTCAGCTTGTCCTGATAGTCGGAAAAGAATGGAAGATACTGGTGAAGACTGTCAACCATGGTCAGACTGTGACCGCCAAATGGCCCTATCTCTCCCACAACCCACACTGCCGCCATAAAAACAGCAGGGATGGCAAAACATATTACCATGACATAGTTGTCAGTAAGGATATCCTTTATCGGCTTCTTATCCTTCCTGAAGACAAAACATTTGCTGAATATGTAATTAATGACAAGGACAACCACCTGAATGACCACCTTTGATACAAGTTCATTGTATCTGAACGAATCACACAGGAGATTTGTTCCAACCACCTCGACGAGCATGGCAAACAGACGCATACCAACAAAGGAAACAAACTCCCTGATGATCTGCATTACTGTTTTCCTGTCTTCTGATATAAATACATAGAATCCATTTGCAAAATAGGCAAATACAATGGCGAGCATGATAGCTATCACATTCGCCTCGCTCCTCGACAGATTCGTCAGTAGTCTGAGAACAAAAAATGATACAAAATTGACAGCGGTTGTAAGCCCTCCCGCTATCACGTATCTGACCATTTCTTTTTCCATAAGTTCTTTGATCTTGTTTATATACTTATTCATAATTACGTCCTGTTTCCTTACATACCCTCGTTCTTAGATACGCATTAAGCCAGAGACACCGTTTTTTCGGGGCGATATCTCTGACTTATGCCATTAATTCCACTATCAATCATATATAACAAATATATATTGTCAATGATAGTTACATATTCTTAAATTTTCTCTATTTGAAGCTTGCTATAAGATATATAAGTGGTGAGTTCCAATATATCGTTACTTCGTTACATGAATAGCTCTGTGCGTTGTCCGCATAACATCTCTCTCCAGGAAGTCCGAACAGAACTGCCTTTGCATATGAATCTTCAAGATTCGAATCTGCACCGCCTACCAGCATTCCAGGCATAGACTTGTCAAGAACCTCTGATGGTCTGTGATGTGTATGCAGAGGCGAACGGGAACCATAACCTGTTACATAACAGTAGCTGACTGCATTTCTTCCAAGAATATAGTTGAGCTGGTCTGCAGCATAATCAACATACGACTCATCGCCCAGAACCTTTGATGCCATCAGAAGAAGCATTCCGTTATCAGCTACAACCATGTTGCTTCCCCATACATAAGTGCCGCCAAGCGTAACGCCCGTGCTGCTCTTTTTGTAGTTCTCAATAAGCTTTGATACACCGCTCTTAAGTTTGTCCTTCTCTGCATCGCAGTCCGTCACATTCATGCAATAATCATAAACTGCATAATATCCTACATCAGCCCATCCAAGGCCATACTTTATAGTCTTTGATCCATCGATGGCGCTCTTCACATAATCGTTGTATTTCTCATCACCGGTTGCTACATACAACTCAACAGCAGCCCAGAAATACTCATCACCATCTGTTCCATCAGGATACTCACCTGTCACAATATCGCCAACGTTCTTGAAACCTGAGTCCTCGCTATGCTCCGCAAGATAATCCCAAGCCTTCTGTGCAGCCGCAAGACATGTTGCTGCAAAGTCCGGATCAAAATCCTTATATACAACTGACGCCTTAGCCATGACAGCTGCAAAATCGCCAGTTGCCGCATTCGATATAGGGGATATGAAGAGCTGTGCTGTCTCTTCAACCGCCAGAACAGTCTCAGGGAAAACTTCACCTGTTACCTTGTGGTAAACACCGCCAGTTAAGCTGTCCTGCATCTTAAGCATCCAGTCAAGCTCATACCTTGCCTCATCCAGAATATCTGGAACACCATTTCCACTTTCCGGTATTCCCACGGCATCATCCTTTGCCACATCAGAAGCATCCTGATATGTGAGAAGAAGATCCTGTACTGTCTTTGCCCCTGGAACTACATAACGGCCATAGTCACCGGCATCATGCCAGCCGCCCGATACATCAAGTGCAGTGTCTGTTCCGTATATGATAGCCGATCCTGTATGACACGCCTTGTGGGCAAAGTCACCTGATATGCTCTCATCCAGATCTGATCCACATCTCTGGTTATACAGCATCAGGACGACATCCTTATACAAATCAGAATATATGTCATCACCTATAACAAATTCAAATGACTCAGCTCCTGTATCAAGAGCGATCTTATATGTACCAGCTGTCTTAACATCACTAAAATCAGCTATCGCATAAAGGCCGCCTGCACCGCTGTCATATTCTCTCTTTCCAAGCTCGCCTTCCTTCACAGACTTGCCTGAATTCACATCGATAACCTGGAACTTCGCAGCCTCCTTGTCAGTTATAGTGGCAAGTTTCTTTGCATCTGTCTTGTATCCTATCTGGTTGATGTTCACCGCAAGTGGATCAGGAAGCGGCTCTATCTGCTGTGCATTTGACGCATCAACAGCCTTAAGAGTTATATTGTCAAAATAAACCTTATGAGGTGTCTTGTCATCTCCAATATCAAAATGTCCAATGTTCATACACATTCTAGGAGCCGGATCTGAATCCTCATCCATCGTGAACTGCTTGGTAATATGCTGTGTCTCCGTACCTATGGTAATATCATCTATAGCATATGCATGATAATCTCCACCATTTATCTGAAGTCTGTACTGCAGACCTCTCTCAATTGTACTGTGAACATCAAATGAGAATTCATACACACAGCCCTCATATAATCTGAAACCATCATAATAAATCTGATTCGCATAATCCAGGTTGCCTGTGCTCTTTATGTCAAAGCACAATTCTCCATTCTCAACCGACAACTCAGCCTGTCCACCATTGAAATATGTAAGACATCCATCCACATCATCGTCATCGAAATTCAGTTCAAAAACTGTATCTCCATCATGTACGCCAAGTGCCTCTGCTTCTGTCTCAGCCTCTGTGCTGCTCTCAGCCTCCGTCTTCCCGGTCTCAGTGTTTTCTGCCTCCTCTGAGCTGGCAGCCTCACTCACCTCAGTCGAACTGGCAGCCTCAGATGCCCCGTCATCCTTCTTGTCACCACAGCCTGCCAGCATGGACATACCCATAGCCGCAGCCATCGTGAGTGCAAGTATCTTCTTCATTCTCGCCATATTAACCCTCCATATACCTTATTATCTCCTGAAATGCCAAATGTCCGCCAAATATATCCAGAGCACTTCCTATCGTCACATCGATCTTGTCTCTTCCGAGAGTCCTGAGCTGTTCAAGATCATCAAACGAGGCAACACCACCCGCATACGTCATCGGCAGCTTTCCCCATCTTCCGAGCAGATCAACTATACTTGTCTCTATACCAGACGCCTTTCCCTCGACATCCACCGCATGGATAAGATACTCGTCACAATGATCTGCAAGTTCATCCAGAGTTTCCTGATTCACTATGACATTGGTGAATTTCTGCCATCTGTCAGTGACAATATAATACTCACCATCCTTCTTCCTGCAGGACAGGTCCAGAACAAGATGCTCTCTGCCGACAGCGTGTTCAAGATCCCTCAGGTTGTCGTAATTGATCTCGCCATTTCTGAACACAAACGATGTGGCTATAACATGGGATGCTCCCATATCTATGAATGTCTCCGCATTCCCCGCATTTATGCCACCGCCTATCTGCAATCCTCCCGGATACGCCGAAAGCGCCAGCTTCGCCTGCCTTAAATCAGCCTCATAATACTCGCTGGATACAGGATTCAGCAATATGATATGTCCACCGGACAAACCATACTTTTTGTATAGCTCAGCAAAAAAATCTCCTTCTTTCTGTGACACAAAATTCTCCTCGGCCACATCTCCCTCATCACGGAGGCTTCCTCCAACTATCTGCTTCACCTGTCCATTGTGTATATCAATGCATGGTCTGAATCTCATCCGTCCATCTCCCATCGGCTTTTCTATATTTGTGCTTCATTTGCCCATATAACAGTTATTCTACCATACAAACTGCGATTATGACACAATAAATAGATTAACCACGCAAATCTTTATTTGATTACAGTCCCATAAGGCTTTACAATGGATATATATTGCGAAAGGATGGGGACAACCATGAATTATTCACTAAAAGCAGAACTGGACAACTGTTACTCATTTGCCGATTCACTTGACAATGACGGATACGGCGCACGACAGAAGGCTGGCATAAAGACAAGGGAGATGCTCCAGTTTGACCTGCTTCAGTTTCTTGCATATTTATCAAGTTCAGATACATCGGAGCTCTCACTCCAGATAAGATTTGTAAGAGAATATCTGAACCAGCATTTTACCACAGAACGTTTTAGAAATTTCAAATACGAAAGAACCATGGGGGACTTTGCCAATAAGCCGCCAAGATCTCTGACATACTTTGTACAGGGGGATCTGCTCCGCGCCAAATCCAACCCCCAGACCGTATACCGTTCAAGGGATTATATACGCATGTTCAAGCTTATGGGGCAGGAATTCATAGCCTGCAACAATATCACAAATGATGACGAGATAGCACACCTTACAGGCTACTGCCTGATGCTTGACAAATATCTCAAGTCCATGAACCTGTATGCCAATGATCCAAGTCCGCTTTTGGACAAATACAACGCACTTCCTAAAACTGCGTCTGCGGACAATGCATCCGGCAAGGTCTCTGCACAAGGCACTGCATCCGAGCAGATCAAGGATGTAGACGCACTGCTTGAGGAACTAAACTCAATGACAGGCCTTGAGAGCGTAAAAAAAGATATAACAAACCTTGTAAACCTCCTGAAGATCAAAAAACTCCGTGAGGAAAATGGAATGAAGCAGCCTTCAGTCTCACTGCACCTTGTATTTTCAGGCAATCCTGGAACAGGAAAGACTACAGTGGCAAGGCTGCTGGCAAACATATACAAAGGACTTGGCATCCTGTCAAAAGGGCAGCTGGTCGAGGTCGACCGAGGCGGACTTGTAGTTGGATACATTGGCCAGACCGCAGTTAAGACTAACGAAGTCATAGAATCGGCACTGGGAGGAATACTTTTTATTGATGAGGCATACACCTTAACCGCCGGAAAAGGCGAAAACGATTTTGGTCAGGAGGCTGTGGATACCTTGCTCAAAGCCATGGAAGATCACAGGGACGACCTCATAGTGATAGTTGCAGGCTACCCGGATCTCATGGAACAGTTCCTGAGCTCCAATCCAGGGCTGAGATCCAGATTCAACAAATTCATCACATTTGATGACTACACCGGCGATGAACTCATGTCGATATTTGAAAGCATGTGCAGCAAACAGGAATACAAACTAGATGATGCTGCCCGCGATTACGCAAAGAAATATTGGGCAGATAAAGCAGCCCACCACGATGATACATTTGCAAATGCAAGAGAGGTTCGTAACTTTATGGAATCAGCTATATCAAGACAGGCCACAAGAATCGTGTCCATGGAGAACATCGACGTTGCCACTCTTGAGACACTTATAACGGATGACCTTATCCAATAGCACAGCGCCCTTAATCAATCTGCTATATCTTTGTTTTGTATATCTTTGTTTATACAAATTTAATTGTAATGTTATGACAAGATATATTATAATTGTAAGGCTGGTCGTGCAAGGATCATCAAAATAAAACAAAGCGAGGTAATAATTTTGAACGGTTTATTTTCTGGAGACAACCCGGTGATCAATTTTTTGACGGTTGTCTGCGATATTGTTATTCTACATTTTTTATGGATAATTACTTCTTTGCCAATAATTACCATAGGAGCTTCCACCACCGCTCTGTACTACACCTGCATGAAGTGTATCAGATACGGTGAGGGATCTATAGCCAAGCGCTATTTCAAGAGCTTTAAAGAGAATCTCAAACAGTCAACCGTACTCTGGCTCATCGTGCTTGTTGCCGGAGGAATCTGTGGATTTGACCTGTACTTCTCAATAATAAACCACATAAAGGCACTGACTCTTATCTTTACAGTCATGACCTGTGCATACCTTTTTATAGTGTTCTATATATTTCCACTCCAGGCACAGTTTGACAACAAGATCAAAGTCACTATAAGAAATGCCTTTCTGCTGGCAATAAAGTATTTTCCTTGGACTCTGCTTCTTATAGCAGGAACCGGTGCTTTTTTATTCCTTTGCTACGCAAATATATATGTTATGGGTACTTCAATGTTTATTGGCATAGGTCTTCACGCATACCTCTGTTCATTTGTATATGTACACGTATTTAAAAATTATCTTCCAGAAGAGATTGAGAAGGATGATTACAGTTTCCATGTGGATGTTCCGGATGCCAGTTCCGAAACAGAACCCGCTGATGTATCTGATGATTCGGAAGACAGCGATGTCTCTGAAAGCTCTAATAGTTCGGCAAGCGGCAATGCTGCAAGCTCAGCACCACACAAACTTAGTATGGCGGAAAAAATTGCAAGTGTGTCGAATTACACAGACAACAATAACGAAACCAAATCCGAATAGATCACCTTCCCTTTCCTACACATACAGTTGAATAATAAACATGTTGTGCGCCGGCTTTCCTCAGGAGACCGGCGCATACGTCTATAGTGACGCCGGTTGTATATATATCATCTATGAGCAGTATGTTGCTATGCCCCGGATACAGCCGTCCAATTGTCATTGATTCCTTTATGTTATTTGCCCTCTGAATATTGTCCAATGACTTCTGCGGTGATGTGTATTCTTTCCTGATCAGAATGTCATCAAGAACCGGAAGTCCCAGAAGCTTCGAAACTTTATCAGCCAGTATCTGTGCCTGATTATATCCCCTGGATTTCAGTTTTCTCCTGTGGACTGGCACGTAAGCAATCCCATCCATACGGTATCTTCCAACATACGGGCGCACTTTCTCCGCAATCTCTCTTCCGTAGAAATCACAATATTCTCTTTTATTGTGGTATTTTATCGCCAGGACGCTGGCTTTGACAGGCTCCTCATAATTGAACACCGGGAAGCCCCTATCGAAATTTCTGACATGTCTCTCACAGTCATAACATAGTTCCTGCTCTTCCGTATCCACCTCTTTGCCGCATTTCATGCACATGGGGCCGGTCACATATGGGAGAGCCTTATGCTTACCGCATATCAGCCCTCCGCCAAATGGGACCACCGCATCACACAGTGCGCACCTTCTCGGATAAAGAAGATCCATACATATATCCTTTATCAACTCATATCCCCCAAAAAGTCTAAGTCTCAGCTATCTCCACCAACCTGTCTGCAAAAGTAGTATATCGCTTCTGCTCATCCTCGTTATCTATCATATGGTTTATAAGACCGATATTGCCGACGACTACAACACTCAGCTTTGCCCTTGTGACAGCCGTGTACAGCAGATTCCTGTTCAGAAGTTTCGGCGGACACTTGAGAAGCGGTATGACAACTACAGGATATTCACTTCCCTGAGACTTGTGTATAGTTATCGCAAATGCATGTTCAAGCTCGTCAAGCTGGCTGTACGGATATTCGGTGACTCTGCCGTCGTCAAACTCCACAACCAGTTTCTGATCATAATCATCCACGCTTGTCACAAATCCTATATCACCGTTGAACACACCGACACCTTCGTCGGCCGCATATCTTCCTGAAGGATCCATGATCTTCCATTCCTGCTTGTAGTTGTTCTTGACCTGCATGACTTTATCGCCCTGTCTGAATATCACATCACCTCTGTCATGCTCAGGTTTGCCCGATTTTTCCGGATTCAGCACTTCCTGAAGCTGCCTGTTCAGATTCTCAACACCCAGGTCATATTTTCTCATAGGTGTCAGCACCTGTATATCTGTCGAAGCGACCTTAAAATATGCAGGAAGCTGTCTGGTCAGCAGAATCTTAAGTTCAGCAATAATGTCATTGTAGCCATACCTCGGAACGAAGAAAAAATCATTGCTCTTATTCTTTATCTCGATATGAATTCCATCATTTATCTTGTGAGCATTGCCTATTATGTCGCTGTCCTCTCCCTGTCTGTATATCCTGTCAAGAACCGACACACTGAATACTCCTGAAGCTATTATGTCCTTGAGCACATTTCCCGGTCCAACAGACGGAAGCTGGTTGGAATCGCCCACCAATACCAGTCTGGTTCCCGGAACTATAGCTTTCAGCAGGCTGTAAAAAATCCCGCTGTCGACCATCGACATCTCATCTATGATGATAACATCTGCTTCGAGAGGATTCCCCTCATTCCTCGAAAATGTATAAGCTGCCGTCTCATCGCCTTCCACGCCGCCTGTAAGTTCAAGCATTCTATGTATAGTCTGGGCAGCATACCCCGTTGCCTCAGTGATTCTCTTTGCAGCCCTTCCTGTAGGCGCAGCCAGAACTATCTTCATACTGAAGCTCTCATATATCTTGATCAGAACATTGATGATGGTAGTCTTTCCTGTACCCGGTCCTCCAGTGATCACCGCAACGCCGTGATCCACCGCATTCCTTATGGCCGCTTTCTGTGAGTCTGCCAGTTCCATGTGTTCTTTCTTCTCAACAGCCTGAACAACCTTGTCTATCTTCAGCTTTGCCTTCGAAAAATCTATGTTCAGCTCATTCAAAAGCCTTGCAGAATTCAATTCCGTGTAATAATTGGGTGCCGCATATACAGCGTTCATCACGACATCGCCACTCTCAACATCGGGATCTTCTTCACAAACTCCACCAGATACTGTATCCACAAAATTCGTATTGCCTCTGTCCCGTATCTCTTTGATAATTATCTTTCCCGCAACACTAAGTTCAAGTATCTGGTTACATATAGACATCTCAAGTTCAGAATCATATGGCATATACTCGTTAATAAGAAGAGAATATGTCTTGTCCACCAGCATCTTCTGCGGAAGATACATGTGTCCCAATCTGTTAGCCCCAAGAAGCGCATACATGACAGCTGCTCTTATCCTGAAATCGGAATCACGGCCTATCCCCAGTCTGTCTGCTATCTCATCCGCTGTCCTGAATCCTACACCAGCTATATCCTCTGCTAACCTGTAAGGATTCGTCCTGACTATATCGTACACTTCATCTCCATACTCGTTGTATATCCTGACAGCAAGACTTACCGGTATACTGAGCCCCGTCAGGAACATGAGAGCATCCTGCATGTCTTTTTTTTCGTTATAGGATATGGCTATCTCCCTTGCCTTCCGCTCAGATATGCCTTTGATCTCCGCAAGGCGTTCCGGTTCCTCCTCAATGATCCTTAAAGAGTCCATCTTAAATTTTTTGACTATCCTCTTAGCAAGAGCCTCACCAACACCTTTTATGATTCCTGATCCCAGATACTTCTCTACACTTAATATATCATCCGGCATCTTAATCTCACAGGATGTAAACTTAAACTGAAGATCATAGGCAGGATGCTCCACGTATTCGCCTTCTGCCGAAACATATATACCCTCGGCAACTCCGTGAAGATTCCCCACAAAAATATCTTCGCCGTCCTCGCCCTCAACGGCGAAGACGGCGTATCCATTGTCTTCATTCTTATATATTACTTTCTCTACGTAGCCTTCTCTAACCAAACTTTGTCTCCTTTGTATGGACAATGTTAATTCTTTTTCTCACTCAGAAGCTCTATATACTTACCTGTACCTATAGCAACTGCGCGAAGCGGATCCTCGGCTGTCATGGTCGTGATTCCAGTCTTCTCCTCAAGCAGTTCCTCAAGTCCATGGAGCAAAGCACCACCGCCTGTCAGAACTATTCCTCTGTCCGCTATATCTGCTGCCAGTTCAGGTGGAGTTCTCTCGAGAACAGAATGAACAGCTTCGCAAATCTGTGCAGCCGGCTCTCTAAGTGCTTCCTCAGTCTCATCTGATGTGACTGTAACCGTCTTTGGAAGTCCTGTTACCAGGTTCCTTCCTCTTATATCAAGAGTTATATTCTCAGGACGTCTGTAACATGTACCTATCTTGATCTTGATCTCCTCGGCTGTCCTCTCTCCTATGAGAAGGTTGTGCTTCTTTCTCATAAATCTGACAACCGCCTCATCAAAATCATCACCGGCAACCTTTATAGATGCACTGACAACAGGTCCGCCGAGGGAGATAACCGCTATATCACTTGTACCTCCACCTATATCAACAATCATGTTGCCACATGGTCTGTATATATCTATACCAGCTCCTATCGCAGCAGCCACAGGCTCTTCTATGATAGAAACATCTCTTGCGCCGGCAGCATATGTCGCATCCTCTACCGCTTTCTTCTCCACCTCAGTCACCTGGGAAGGAACACATACACTTATCCTGGGACGTCTTCCAAAATAACTTCTTCCAACCGCCTTCTGAATAAAATACTTCAGCATCTTCTCTGTTATTGTATAATCAGAGATTACGCCCTGTCTTAAGGGTCTGATGGCCACTATATTGCCCGGCGTTCTTCCAAGCATAAGCCGTGCCTCTTCACCTATTGCAACTATCTTATTCGTATCTCTGTCATATGCCACTACCGAAGGCTCCTTGAGAACAACGCCCTTGCCTTTCACATACACCAATATACTGGCTGTACCTAAATCTATACCAATATCTGCACTTGCCATCACAAGTCTCCCTTCTATTCTTTCACGTCTCTTAATATTACAAGAGATGCCTTGCTGCCGTCAAGCCATTTCATGCTTACTTCTGTCAGATCCATTATCTTATCCAGACTTCTGATGTAACTTCTCCAATTGACTTCTTTACGATCCTTGCCAATGTGCTGGTCAGGTCCAGCCATGATCTTATACTTATCTCTCAGATTTTCTATAAGCATCTTACTGTCCTTATCTGTGAAATCATATCCCAGCATATCGTTCAGCGCCTTATTGGAGAACAGAACTGTTCCGGTGTCAGCCTCCCTAATAAATATGCCCTCTTCCATATAGTTATATGTATCGAGGAGTATGTTGTTTATCGTCTTGACGCTGTCGTCACTTTCTATCTTTTCAAGACAGCACCTGAGAACCTCTGAAGTCTGCTTTGAAAACTCTATCTCTTCCCTGGTCCATATTTTGTCTGCAGCAGTATTCGCAAGCACAAATACGGCACCATTCCTGCCATTCACGTACACCGGCACAGCAAGGAAACTCTTGACTGAACTGCCTGAAAGAATCTTTCTCGCTGCATCGTCTATATGTTTTGCATCTATCAGAAGGAATCCCTTATCTGCCATCTGGCTTGAGCCCTGGGAATTCTGCCACGACCTGAACTTCATATTCGCACGCTGCCATTCTGATACATACTCTTCAGCAGACATGCTCTGATTCTTTGACCAGAGATACTCACAGTCCAGATCCCCAGATTCGTCTCTCACATAAAGTGCCGCAACATCTGCGTTAAGGCCTTCTCCGACCTGCGATATAGCATCATTTATGACCTGTGGCTGGCTCTTATCTGAATTGTTCAGAACATCAACCAGGAGCTTCTGCCACTGAACCTTTGTCTCCATCATTATCTCAAGTGATTTTGCTCTTATCGCTTCCTTTGCAAGCACATTGGAATTAAACGCATACTCAGAAAATATCCGGCCAAGCTGCCACTGTATTTTGTACACGCTTTCCATCTTCTTGCCGGCTTCCTCATCATATGAACAACATATCCATGTTGCCACATGTTTCCCATCTATCATGATTGGAGCACCACATATCATACTGCCCGCAATGTCATCGTCCATCTCCATCATAACAGGGACATTGTTGCGGAGTATGACCTCGTTAAGCTTCATATATATCTGCTTGTACTGCGGCTTCTCAAACATATCGTAGAAATATCCCATATGCTTCTGTGGACCAGCAGGCTCAACAAGCTTCTTGCCCACAGGATCAATAATCGTAGTATACAGACCCGTCAGCATCGAAAAAGCTTTGGTTATCATAGACCATTTCTGTGTATCTATCTGTCCCTTCTCATCAACAGACTGCAAGTTAGCCTTCATGATATAAGAAAGCTTGTCATCGAACTCCTTCTTGGCCCTCTCCACGCTGTTCTCAAGCTTTTTCTTCTCTGTTATATCAGAGACAAAATATTCCACTGTATATGTATTCTCCGCCGCCTGGGTTATGGAGCTCTGAGACTTAACCCAGATAATTTCACCTCGGTCATTAACGATTCTGAACTCTTCTTCATAATCCCTGTCCTCGCGCTTCATAGCACTCTTCACATTGGCAAAAACCCTGCTTCTGTCTTTCGGGTGTATATAATCCTCCACCAGCCTGTCGCCAAGCTTTATGGCATCCACGTTCAGCCCCATCTGCTTTGCATTCGGAGTGATATATTTGAATTTCGGACGGCCGTTTTCGTACTGCTGCACCATGACGAAACTTTTAATCTTCGACATGGCCGATAATATGAACTCCGCCTGCTCCTCATCATATCCTGTCTCCTTGTCCTTTATAAACAGAAGCTCTATACCGTCCACATCACCATCTGATGTCCTGACTATATGGCACTTCAGACGCATTTTGTTGATATCCCTTTGAGCGGATATTATACGTATCTCCATCTCAAAATCATCCATATCCGTGTTCTGCGCCTTATATAACTGTCCTATCAGCATGTCATAATCACTCTTAGGGAGAAGATCACTAAGGCTTACAAGTCCACTGTAAAAATTACCGTCTGTATAACCATACTCAGATATGTTCTTGGACACATATCTTGTTCTCCACACGCCCTCTGGTCTGTACAGATACAAGGCTATAACACCTATATGATTCACTATTCTCTCAAGGCTCACGCTTCCTATATTCACATCGGATCTGAGCTCAAACAGCACCATATACGCCTTCTTGTCACCATATTCAAACTGATTCACAAATCCACTGACTATATATCTATCTTTGTCATTCACGATAAGGCCCAGCCTGTGCCATATGATAGCTTTCTTCTCCTCAAGTGTCGGCCAGAACTCATCACTAACCATGAATTTATCCGGTTCCATGCTGAGTGTCTCGACAGAATCACCTATGATCTTAACCGCTGCATTATTGATGCTAAGCACTTCTCCATCCTCGCAGAAGACAACTGCCGGATACTCTACAATCCCCAGAAAATCTGAATAACTGCTTAGTTTATTTATCTCCATGTATATCTCTCCATATCGCTGTTATTATTAAATATTATACCCCTTGTATATAAAACCCCTTAATACACATAAAACTTTTCTATGCAATCATAGAAAAGTTTCATGCTGCAACGCAGACTTCACATCTCATGCTCCGCGTTGTCCATATATCCTACTGCTTTGAATCCTCCGGATCACTTACCATAGCTGTAGCCTCACTCTTAAGACCTGTGAACGCCTTGTCCGCAACTTCCTTTGTCGAAGCACATGCAGCAACAACGCTGTCAAGCGATGACAGCAGATCTGACATATATCTGCTGACGCTCTCACACTCCTTTTTAACATTGCCTCTGAGTCTTGTAGCATCATCTGTAGCTGCGCTTCTTGTGTTTGCAGCATCTCTCTGAGCCTCTTCTCTCATCACCTTGCACTCATAAGCTGTCTTGGCAGAAAGTGCCTCAGCATCAGCATGTGACTTGTTTCTTGTCTTCTCAGCCTCAGCATATGCCTCATCCTTAAGGGTGTTGCACTTGTTCTCAGTCTGATCGTACATCTGCTGACACTGGATCTCTGTATCTGTCTGAAGCTTTGTACATCTGTCCCTCACTTCAGTCTCATAAGCTTCCAGCTCTGCAGTAACTGTATTCTTCTTATCAGTACACTCCTTCTCTGTCTGGGCGATGAGCGCATCTGCACTCTCACGTGCCTCGAGAAGTGTCCTTGAAATAGACTCATATCTTCCTGCATTCTCAAGCTCTCTCTGCTTATAGGCATTGATCTGCTCCTTCAACGACTCGAGCTCGCTCTCCTGCTCTGAATTGGTCTTCTTCAATGTATCTATAGTCTTGGAAGACTCAGTCATATTGACCTCTCTCATAGTCTTGAGACTGAGGACAGCCTCGCTGAGCTTGTTGACATTGGCCTTGAGTTCCTCAACTTCTTTGTTATGTTTTTCTTTCAATTCATCAATATAATAATCAACGGATGCTTTGTCATATCCTCCAAATTTTACAGTTTTCAATGACTCTACTCTATCATCTGTTATTTCCTCTACCTGCTTTGCCATGACTTTACCTCCAAAATCTGATCGTGTGTAAATATTCGTCTTATAATACCCTCTCCATCTGACCACATAATTATCCCTTAGTCAGACCTCACCAAGTGTTCACATTATATCACACATCCCCCCCTAAGCAAAGTATTTTTACCCTTAATGTATTTTAATTAAACGATTTCAACGATTATGATTACAAACAGACTTTTTTATGCTATATTGTTTATGCTGTCATCGGATCTCATAAAAATGTATCCGGGGGCAGAATTTACCTTTAGAAGTTATACCACGGAGGATTACATATAGATGAAACGACATTTGAAATTCAGCTCAAAAATTTTGATTTTGGGACTCGTATCCACACTTATGATGACTTCCCTTACAGGCTGTCTTCACCGCAAGAAAACAGCATATCAGGATTACATGAAGAACATCCTGGACGTGAACTACAAGGGAGATTTTGACGGATATATAAAGGATAATGACGGAACAGAGGAAGATGCATCCGTCATGTATAGTGATACCATTGATTATCTTGCAGGCCAGCTCATAAACCACTACTCATTGAATAACGCCGAGTCAGATGATGTGAATGCTATATTTGACGAAACAGCCAAAGTCATATACTCCAAATCCAAATATGAAGTGTCCAAGGCATACAAGAACGGCGACGACTACTATGTAGATGTCACCGTCTACCCTATGAACATATTGAACCAGGCTTTTGACGATGTGTTCTCATACATCGACGAATACAACAAGAAGATCTCAGCCGGTGATTTCAACAATACGGCTAAGGAAGATTATGAGAAGGAGTTTGCACAGGGCATCGCCGACATACTCCAGGAAAAGTCAGCGAACATGGACTACCTGAATCCTGTAGTTGTATCTGTAAAGATTGTTGATGACGGCGACTACTATAGTGCCGATGCCGCAGGAATCTCGCAGATCGACGCATCCATGCTTGCCATAGAGGGATCATCGGGAGGCAGTTCTTCGGATTCAGGCTCAGATTCCGGAAGCGATGAGGACAGTTCAGACAACAGCGGTGAATCCGACATCACCGCAGGCGAAAATGCCAGAAACGAAAGCGACTCAGAGTAAAATAAAAAAATGCGGCTGTTCAGCAATGCTGAACAACCGCATTTTTTTCACTCTTCGCCCGGTTAAGATTGTAAATCTGTTTTTCTGTGAGATCATCTTTTGAAAGCATCCACTCAACAAATCCCAGACTTCCTCCTACTTCTCTTTGAAAGTAAACTCCTCATTCGCAAGCTTAAATCTGATGCCATCTATGAGCAGCATATCAGTTCCACTGCTTATAATCTTACCGCCGAGATAGGTGTGGTTCGTGGACTTGTTATCTCTCAGATAATACACACCATTGACATTGATAATATATGCATGTCTGCGGCTGACTGAGTTGTTGTCAGTAACCTGATAATCAACACCCTGAGTTGACTTTCCTATACAGAATATCGGCTTGTTGATCTTTATCCTCTCACCTGTTCTGGTTCTGATAATGACAGGACCGCTCTTGCCACGATTATTGGCGGTAAGCACTGTTGTCGAATCATCATCAGTATCGTCAAATCCTATATCATTCGATGAGAAGTCCTTCACCTCTTTGGCAAGTTTGAACGCAGATGTCTGAGCCTGATACGGTGTCTCAGGCACTTCTACTTTGGCCATGTTCACCTCGCTGACACCTGCTGCCTTCATAAGTTCCTGTTCATCCTCCGGATGTGCTATATTGTCATTCTTCAGATCAGTTACAAACTTATAAAACTCGGATAAATAAAATGTCTGATTGTGATCAAAATACTTGATAAGCTCGTAGCCGGCATCAGATGCTTTCTTGTTTGCAAACTTCATATGAGATATCAAATCTCTTATGAACTTCTCCATGTTGCATCTGTCCATAGGCTTATCTATCGGCAGAAATATCAACTGTACAGCCATATTCTGAAAATCAATATACATATATCCCCTGTTAAGGATAACCTTGCCGATAGACAGGTCGTTCGCTTTCATATACATCAGCTGATCCGCTATGCTAAATATCAGATCTGTAAGTTCATCCTTGTGAATCTTCTTCTCAAGGAACTGATTCATAGTAGTCATAGCCGGAATAGAATAGGTAAGTGCCCTCTGCCCATCTATATATTCTTCATGGCAGAAAGTATTGTTGCCCACAAACGGAACATTATACAGTTCTACCTCATTGTGAAGAACCTCAACATCATCCTCAATCTTAAAGTACAATTTGTACTCATCACACAAATACATCTTATCACTCATAAAAAACCCTCCGAATTTTGTCGCACGATACCCATGTATAACCCCGGAGTCAATTATTCTACAGTAACTGACTTTGCCAGATTACGTGGCTTATCGACATCCAACCCTTTTGCGTCAGATGTGTAATACGCAATGAGCTGCAGAATAACCGCAGTAGAAAATGCCGTAAACAACCCATCCTGCCCAGGGATGGAAATGTGCTTATCACACACATCCTTATCATCATAGTTCTCATCCATGCTGACAAGAATGACATAGGCACCTCTCGCCTTCACCTCGCGTATATTGGAAATCATCTTTCCGTATACAGATTCCTGTGTTGCCAACGCTATGACCGGAACATTCTCGGTTATGAGTGCAATCGTTCCGTGCTTAAGTTCTCCCGCAGCATATGCCTCAGCGTGAACATACGAAATCTCTTTCAGCTTCAGTGCGCCTTCAAGGGAAAGTGTGTAGTCAAGTCCCCTTCCAATAAAGAATGCATCTGGAGCCATCTTTATATAATTAGCAACTGTCTTTACTTCATCAGCCTGCTTCAAAGTCTCCTCAATAACCGGAATAACTCCCAGAAGCTGTCTTATAAATTCCTTTGCCCTGTCCTCTGAATAGATACCCTTCACATAACCTATCCTACATCCTATGAGGTACATAGCCGCCATCTGGACCGAATATGCTTTGGTGCTGGCAACCGCAATCTCAGGGCCAGCATGAGTGTACAGAACATAATCGCTCTCACGCGCTATGGTCGATCCCTTCACATTCACTATAGACAGAACTTTTGATCCACATCTTCTGGCCAGTCTAAGGGCCTCAAGAGTGTCTATCGTCTCACCAGACTGTGATGTAACTATAACGAGAGTTTTTTCATTTATAAGTGGTTCCTTGTATCTGAATTCTGATGCTATCTCAACATTTACAGGAATCTTCAGTTCCTTCTCTATCATGGCCTTGCCAACCATACCTGCATGCATCGCTGTTCCACATGCCACAACTGTGATGTTCTCAAGATTCTTAAACACCTCATCATCAATTCCATCCTCCGCAAAGTCAGGAAGTGAATTTACAATTCTAGGTGTTATGGTATTCCTGAGAGCCTCTGGCTGTTCGTAGATCTCCTTCAGCATAAAGTGCGGATATCCGCCTTTCTGAGCTGCTGTTATATCCCATGTGATCTTGAGCATATCTGGCAAAACCACGTTCCCCTTCATATCTTCTACTTTGATTCCCTCTCTTGAAAGAGTGAGTATGTGGTACTCAGGTACTACAAAGTAATCCTGTGAAAATGATATTATCGCTGTAAGATCAGATGCTATGATAGAGCCTTCGCCAGTAGCGGAAGCAACCATAGGGCTGACATTTCTTACTGCATATATCTTGCCAGGTCTGTCTGCAAACATAATGCATAATGCAAATGATCCGGCAATCGCCTTTACAGCCTTTCTTATAGCATCGATGGGATTGCCATCATAAAGCGTATCAAGAAGCGCTGCTACAACTTCTGAATCGGTCTCAGACACAAGCTTATCTGCCAATCCATACTCTCTGATAATGTCACCATAGTTCTCTATGATTCCGTTATGTATCAGAGCAACATTGCCACACTTGTGTGGGTGTGCGTTCACATCTGTAACGCCGCCGTGAGTAGCCCATCTCGTATGTCCGATTCCACATGTTGACTTATATACAGCGTCATCTCCGCTGCACATAGCCCTGAGATCTTCAACTCTTCCGGCCTTCTTTCTGATCGTGAGTGTATCATCATCTCCTGCCAGCGCAATTCCTGCACTGTCATATCCTCTGTACTCAAGTCTTGCCAGACCATCTATAAGAATATCTCTGGCTGGCTTTGTTCCTACATATCCTATGATTCCACACATATTAAATTATTCTCCTTTCGGCTTATACCACCTGATCCATTTATATTATATATGAGCAATACGGACTAAGTGGTTCATCTGGTCATGAATCTTTGTTTTGAAGTTACCCTCATATTTGGATATCATGTGCGCATCCAGATACTGCGTGAAGGCATCCGCCGAATATTCGATAACCTTCAACCTCGTTATCCCTGAAAGCAAAGCCCAGGGGGCATGGCGCTAAGATTTCTAAATCTTTCCAAGGGCGCACTCCTCCTATCTGTGCACCTATCAAAATTTTATCATGAATCACCTGATAAATCAATGCACAAAGGTCTTTACGCCCCAATCTTTGTAAAAATTGAGGGAATCACCAACAAGGTCTAAGCCGATACAGCCAGCCACAGTGATCCCCTCATTTATTATTCTTTCAAACCGCATATACACTTGCGTTTTTCATATATAATTCCGGCTATAAATTTAACTGATAAAACATCCGCCAGGGAAATCTTTCTCAGTTGTGAGCAGTGACAGATTGCCTTCAGGATCCTCTGCACACAGAAGCATTCCCTCTGAGACAACTCCTGCAAGTTTACAAGGCTTGAGATTGACTATAGCTACAACCTTCTTGCCAACCATATCATCGGCAGAATATGTTCCCTTGATTCCCGACACGATCTGTTTCACATTGTTCTTGCCAAAGCTCACCTGTGAACAGAGAAGCTTTCTGGAGTTTGGAACTTCCTCACATGCAACAATCTCACCGATCATGAGCTGCATCTTCTGGAACTCCTCAATACTTATCTCCTGCTTGTCTACCACATCAGGATTTGCCTTGAGAGCCTGAACCTTTGCCTCGGCAATCTTGATCTTCTTGGTCTCAGCAGAATTCTCTTTCTCCTCCTTCTGCTTCTTTGCCTGCTCATACATGGATTCCTTCTCCACCGGAGCAAATTCAGCAACCTTAGCCATAACCTCCTTCACATCGAGACGTGCAAAGAGTATCTCTGGCTGCTCTGTCACTTTATTTCCTGACTTGTAAAGACCAAACCTGCCAAGCTCTGTCACCTTTCTCTTCTCTGTGTTGAGCTGTGCCATGATCTTCTCAGTTGTCTCCGGCATATATGGCTCAAGGAGTGTTGCACCTATAACGATGCTCTCAACAAGATTGTACAGAACTGTGTTCAGTCTGTCCTTCTTGTCCTCATCCTTTGCAAGTGCCCAAGGCATAGTCTCATCTATATACTTATTGCATCTCTTGAACAGTGCAAATATCTCTGTGATCGCATCTGCAACCTTCAGCTTGTCCATGCACTCTGCGACCTTGTATCTGCAGTCCATAACAACTTTCTTCAGATCCTCATCAACAGGCTCTGTGACATTTGTGTTGGTCACAACACCGCCAAAATACTTGTTGGACATTGATATGGTTCTGTTGACAAGATTACCAAGCGTGTTGGCAAGCTCTGAGTTGAGTCTCTCAACCATGAGCTCCCATGAGATAACACCATCATTCTCAAATGGCATCTCGTGAAGCACGAAGAATCTGACAGCATCAACGCCGAACAGATTGACCATGTCATCTGCATACATTACGTTGCCCTTTGACTTACTCATCTTGCCGTCACTCTGGATCAGCCATGGATGTCCAAATACCTGCTTTGGAAGCGGAAGTCCGAGTGCCATCAGTATAATAGGCCAGTAAATAGTGTGGAATCTAAGAATATCCTTGCCGATCAGATGAAGATCTGCAGGCCAATACTTATAGAACTTCTCATCACTCTGACCATCTACATCATAACCAAGGCCCGTAATATAGTTAGTCAGGGCATCAACCCATACATATACAACGTGCTTTGGATCAAAGTCAACAGGTATTCCCCACTTAAATGATGTTCTTGATACACACAGATCCTGAAGTCCCGGCTTTAAGAAGTTGTTCACCATCTCATTACGTCTTGACTCAGGCTGTATAAACTCAGGATGCTGCTCGATATGCTTCATGAGCTTGTCCTGATATTTGCTCATCTTAAAGAAGTAAGCCTCCTCCTTCGCCTCCTGAACAGGTCTTCCACAATCAGGGCATTTGCCATCTATGAGCTGTCCATCTGTAAAGAATGACTCACAAGGTGTACAGTACTTTCCTACATAATGTCCCTTATATATATCTCCCTGATCGTACAGTTTCTTAAACATCTTCTGTACCTGTTTCTCATGATAATCATCTGTTGTACGGATAAACTTATCGTATGAAGTGTTCATGAGATCCCATATTCTCTTGATCTCACCTGCTGTCTCATCCACGAATTCCTTTGGTGTCTGCATGTTCTCAAAAGCCTTGTTCTCAATCTTCTGTCCATGCTCATCTGTTCCGGTCATGAATCTTACGTCATAACCTGCGAATCTCTTATACCTTGCAATGCTGTCAGCCAACACGATCTCGTAGGTGTTGCCTATATGAGGTTTACCTGATGCATATGCAATGGCGGTTGTAATATAATACGGTTTTTTTGCCATTTCAAAACCCTCCTTGATAAAACTACAAACACAAATGAAATGTCTGCGCTATTCCACGGCATCCAATGTGCCAGATAACAAAAATTATATGCCTTTTTTGTGCATATTGTCAATATGAGGCTTGAGTTTTTCAACTTCACTTCAAAATAAAACACCTTGGAATTTACATTCCAAGGTGCAAAAAACATTTTAATATTGATCAAATTAGATCAGACCGTGAGCTCTATTGTATGCGTTACAAATCTTGTTAGAATTCTTAATTAAGATGTGCATGGCAATAAATGGTCCAATACCACATATCAACGAACCAAATATCAGCCACATGAGAATTGTTGTACCATTCTCAGTTATTACAATGCCATACCTAGGTGCATTGCCCGCAAGTCTGTTTCCAATTTTGTAGTACCATACCCATGCATAAATTCCGCATGTTATAAAAGAAAGAATTATAAATGCCGCAACACCGGATGTCTTTTCTCCGTCTCCATCACATGCTATGTTTACATCATGAGCCATTTTATAAAGGAAATAATAGCCATAAATTCCAAGAGTGATAATAGAGAGCAAGATGTACGAAAGAAGTCCTCTGTCATCTTTGAGTCGCTCTCCAGCATAAGCTGGGATATTGCCAGGATTGTTAGAATAATTCATGCCATTCTGATAATTCATGCCATTCTGATAATTCTGGTTTCCTTGATAATTCATATTGTTCTGGTAGTTTGGATCTCCCTGATAGTTCATGTTCTGATAGTTTGGATCTCCCTGATAATTCATGTTGTTCTGGTAGTTTGGATCTCCCTGATAATTCATATTGTTCTGGTAGTTGTTATTGTTATTACTATTCAAACTCTGTTTTACCTCCCCGATAGCACTTCCTAATTCCTGTTCTGCCTTATCAAAAACCTGCGACGCCTGATTATTAATATAACTTCCTGTTGAACAATCCGCTCCGCAATAAGGACACAGCTTTGCTGAATCCGGAATTTGATATCCACATTTTGGACAAATCATCTTCTGTACTCCTCCTCTAGTTTTTCATTTTTTGAACGATCCGGCATATAATGTTATTATGCGGTTCAAAAACCACTATATCTCCATCACCCACAACCATCCTGTATACATAGACTATAACAAAAGCACACACAGCTGTAAATATAAAAATTTTATAAATTTTTATATTTATTTTATTTTTCATAAAAAAAACAATTAAAACCAGTGCAGGCAGCCAAAATAATGGATGATAATAAAACGCATCTTTTATATTCAAATGCAATAAAGATATCCAGGCTCTCGACATACCACAACCTGCACACGATATCCCGGTAATATATTTAATAGGACATGTTATACCGCACAACTCCATAGCACAATAAAGCATAACAACTGTAATTATTGTAATAATTGTATCTTTTGTTAATCTGATCACAACTCTCTCCTGGTAATGTTTTCACACTAAATCTTCCCATAATATTTTTCTTTACAGCAGCTGCATCCAATCCGCTTTCTGTAAATTATTTATCATTATATCACTACCTGCATCAACTCAACAATCTAATAATAACCTGATAAATTATCCCCACAATCACCATTTGATATTTTACTTTTAAATATATGTGCTATATAATAAATCTTTAGCAACAGCAGAATCGTGGTCATTTCTATATTATTACACAGCAAAAACGATTATGCATACCTATAACAAAAAGAAAAGAGGACATTTGATATGAAAAACATGCTTAACTTCAAAAACTTCACAGCAGACGAGCTCATGGATATCTTAAACCTTGCACTGGATATGAAGAAGAATCCTGAGAAATACGCTCATGCACTGGAAGGCAAGAAGCTCTACACTCTCTTTGAGAAGACATCCACAAGAACCTTCCTTTCATTTACAACAGGAATCACCGAACTCGGCGGCACATACTACAATCAGCTCTGGAAGGATTCCAACTTTACCCTTGGAGAGCCTGTATCAGAGATCAAGTATGTGTGCAGAAACGTTGATATCATCATGGCCCGTCTTGTCAAGAACGAGACAGTCGAGCTGTTCGGCGACAATGTGACAGTTCCTTTCATCAACGGATGTGACAGTTCATATCACCCATGCCAGACTCTGGCAGATGCCCTCACTATCATAGAGAAGTTCGGAAGTCTCGATGTAAAGCTCATGTACATCGGTGCCAAGAACAATGTATTCAATTCACTTGTAGAATTCTTTGCAAAGATGAAGAGAGGAACTATCTACGGACTTACACCACTCGTAAACAACACTGTATGTGGCGATGATTTCTTTGAAGAGGCAAAGGCTACAGGTCACTATGTGGAGCTCGACCCTGCCATGAGCATGGAAGAGGCAAAGGAATACGCAAAGGATATGGATGTTCTCTACACAGATACATGGGTTGACATGGAGTTCTTCAACAACCCTGCATACAAGCAGCAGAAGGAAGAGACTCTTGCAAAGATGATGCCTTACCAGCTCAACGAAGAGTTCACTGAAGGCAGCAAGGCCATCGTATTCCATGACATGCCTATGCATGTGGGATTTGAGATCTCCCAGGGCGTTATCGACAAGAACCTCAACCACATCCTCGACGAGGCTGAGAACAGACGTCACGCTGAGAAGGCCGTTATGTACACTCTGCTGAATTCATAATACGGTATATTAACATCCTATTTTTAAGGAGGATTTGTTCATATGAGACACTTAATAGATCCCATGGATCTGTCCGTGCAGGAAATTGACCACATACTTAACCTGGCGCAGGACATTATAAACAACAAAGAAAAGTACAGTGAAGTATGTAAGGGAAAGAAGCTTGCAACACTTTTCTTCGAACCAAGCACACGTACAAGACTCAGTTTTGAAGCTGCCATGATGGAACTCGGCGGCAACGTACTTGGATTCTCATCCGCAAGCTCATCCTCTTCCACAAAGGGAGAGAGCGTCGGCGATACAGTAAAGATAGTAAGCTGTTATGCAGACATCATCGCCATGAGACATTTCAAAGAGGGTGCGCCTATGCTGGCATCCATGAAATCAGACGTTCCTATTATTAATGCCGGTGATGGCGGTCACAACCACCCTACTCAGACTCTCACGGATCTTCTTACCATCAAGCGTGAGAAAGGCAGACTCAACAACATGACCATCGGTCTGTGCGGAGATCTCATGTTCGGACGTACTGTGCACTCTCTCATCAAGGCCATGTCCAGATATGAGGGCATCAAATTTGTTCTTATATCACCTGACGAATTAAAATTGCCGGAATATATAAGAACAGATGTCATCGAGAAGAATAATATACCATATGAGGAGATCTCTTCTCTGGAGGATGCCATCGGATCCCTGGACGTTCTCTACATGACCCGTGTCCAGAAGGAACGTTTCTTCAACGAGGCAGACTACATAAGGCTGAAGGACACTTATATACTTGACAAGTCAAAGCTTGCACTTGCAAAACCAGATCTCTCGATCCTCCATCCGCTTCCACGTGTAAACGAGATATCAGTTGAGGTGGACGACGATCCTAGAGCATGCTATTTCCGCCAGGCACTGAACGGCAAATATGTCCGCATGGCTCTCATCATGGATCTGTTGGGATTGGATAAAGACTTTAACGCACAGTAGGAGGAACTATCATGAATATTGACAGTATTCAGAATGGAATTGTACTTGACCATATAACAGCAGGAAAAGCACTGCAGATATACAATGACCTTCATCTCGATAAGCTTGACTGCTCAGTTGCCATCATCAAGAATGTGAAGAGTGAAAAGATGGGCAGAAAGGATATACTGAAGATTGATCAGGATATCGACATCAATCTCGATGTACTCGGATATATAGATCCTGACATCTCAGTAAATATCATAAAAGACGGCAAGCTCATCGAAAAACGCAAGATTGAACTACCGGAAAAGCTCATCGGGATTAAGAAATGTACAAATCCAAGATGTATCACTACAACAGAGCAGGGAATAACTCATATTTTCAAGCTCACCGACAGAGAAAAACGAATCTACAGATGCATATACTGCGACGCTGACAAGTAAAGGATAATATTGGAAACCATAAGATGTGCGCACTAAAGCCATAAAACTGTTTACATTTCAGTTTTATGTGCTATAATCTATAAAGTTGCGATAATCCGAGAATTATCTAAGAGGTGAAAAATGGAACAGTATGTTATCAAGGGCGGTCGTCCGCTGGAAGGTGAAGTCACCATTGCTGGAGCTAAGAATGCAGCACTTGGTATCCTCGCTGCAGCAGTCATGACTGACCAGGAAGTTACAATAGAAAACGTACCGAATGTAAGAGATACAAGAGTTCTTCTTCAGGCTATACAAGGTATCGGTGCCAGAGTCCGTTATATAGATGAGCACACGGTAGCCATCTGTGGAGGAACCATAAACCCAAACAATAATCTCTGTGTAGATGACGAATACATAAGGAAGATAAGAGCATCATATTATCTTCTTGGAGCACTGCTTGGAAAGTATAACCATTCACAGGTTGCGCTTCCAGGAGGATGTGATATAGGTGCCAGACCTATCGACCTTCACATCAAAGGATTTGAAGCCCTCGGTGCACAGGTCGAGATTGCCAATGGTATGATATCAGTGAACGCCGATTCACTGGTTGGAAGTCATATATATATGGATGTGATATCAGTCGGAGCCACCATCAATGTAATGATGGCCGCTGTCATGGCTGATGGCAAGACAACTATAGAGAACGCAGCGAAGGAACCACACATCGTTGATGTAGCGAATTTCCTCAACAGCATGGGCGCCAATATCAAGGGTGCCGGCACAGATGTGATCAGGATACGCGGTGTTAAGTCACTTCACGGAACAACCTACTCCATCATTCCGGATCAGATTGAGGCAGGAACATTCATGGTTGCGGCTGCCGCAACAAAGGGCAATGTTCTCATCAAGAATGTCATCCCAAAACATCTGGAGGCTATCACTTCAAAGCTTACAGATATAGGGGCAACTGTCATTGAATACGACGATTCCGTCAGAGTTATGTGCAACAAGAGACTGAAGTCCACCAACATCAAGACTCTTCCATATCCTGGTTTTCCAACGGATATGCAGCCTCAGATGGCGGTGACACTTGCTCTGTCAAACGGAACAAGTATAGTGACCGAAAGCATATTTGAGAACAGATTCAAGTATGTAGCAGAGTTGTCAAGAATGGGTGCACACATACGTGTAGAAGGCAACACCGCTATTCTTGACGGTGTAGAGACTTTTTCCGGAGCAAATGTTGCAGCTCCTGACCTCAGAGCAGGTGCCGCACTTGTAATCGCAGCTCTGGTCGCTGATGATTTCTCTGTGATATCAGATATAAAGTATATTCAGCGTGGTTATGAAAAGTTTGACGAGAAGCTCCGCGGACTTGGAGCTCTCATAGAAAAAGTTGAAACAGACAAAGAAATTCAGAAATTCAAGCTCCGTGTGAGCTGATATACGGACAGTGATGAGGAGACCGCAGAAGCGGTCTCTTTTTTGTTACATTTTTATTAGTTTTTTATATCTTTTTTGCAAAAAATGATGCTCATTTTCAATAATTATGGTAAACTAGATATGATTTTTTGTTTTTTTTGAAAAAGGTATATTTTTTAGCAGATAAACATAAATTTGGAGGAATACTTATGGACAAAAGCAACCAGAATTCTAGGAAGATTATTTCACTCATAACACTGCTTTGGGCAGTCATGTGCATACTTATAGCGGCATTCTACGTGGGAGACAACCGTGCGGAAGCGGCATCCACGGGGACCCTCACGTCAGACTATGTATATTTCAGGGACGCACCATCCGGGAATCCTATAAAATACAACGGCACGGATATTCTTCTGCGAAAAGGTCAGAAGATGACTATACTCAGCACCGCCAACAAGTCATGGACAAAGGTAAAACTTACATATAAGAATAAGAGCTATACCGGTTACGTGTACGCTTCATTCATAAAGATTACCACTACAACTACGAAGACCGGTTATCTGAAGAAGAATGAGAATTACGTATACTTCCGAAAAACACCGAATGGAACACCTATCACATACGGAGGAGCACCTATCATGCTGATGGGCGGTCAGAAGATGACTATTCTGAGCACCGCAAACAAGACATGGTACAGAGTAAGGCTCACATACAAGAACAAACTCTATACCGGTTATGTGTACGCCTCATTCATAGTGATAAGCTCAAGCTCAACAACGCAGGCTACAACAAAAGCCACGACTGCAGCGACAACGCAGGCAACTACCCAGGCTCAGACACAAAAGTCAGGATACATCAACGACAACTATGTATACTTCAGAAAAACAGCAGGCGGAACCCCTATCACATACGGCGGATCTGCAATCATGCTCATGAAGAACCAGACACTCACCGTACTTGATACATCGAATAAGTCATGGTATAAGGTCAAGCTCACGTACAAAAACAAAGCCTATACAGGTTATGTGTCATCAACTCTCATAACAATTGGATCGCCAAGCAGCAACAACAATAATCCGGTAATTTCAGATGCAGCATTTGAAAAACAGCTCACTGCACAGAAATTCCCAGAGAGTTACAAGGTTCTTCTCCGCAAGATACACAAGCAGCATCCAAACTGGGTATTCAAAGCTGTCCACACCGGTCTTGACTGGAACGACGTGGTCAAAAACGAGGTGAATGTTGCCGGAAGAGTGAACAATCTTGTAAACTGTACATCGCTGTATCCAAATTACGGATGGAGATCTCAGACAGTTGGCTATAACTACAAGAATGATTCATATTCATCATACGATGGTGCAACATGGTTTGCGGCATCCGATGATCTTGTCAAATTCTATCTGGATCCGAGAATATATATGACATCTCCTAGAACCATGTTTGCATTTGAAAAGTTGTCATACGACTCATCACAGACAAGATCAGGAGTTGAGGCTATACTAGCCGGAACATTTATGTATAACGCAAGGCCAAGCGGTTCATCATCCACTTATTCATCCATGATAATAACCGCAGCAAAAAAATCAGGAGTCAGTCCTTACCACATCGCTTCAAGAATAAAGCAGGAAGTCGGCGGTTCCATAACCACAGCCACCAATGGTAAGAACAGCAGATTTCCTGGAATATACAACTTCTACAACATAGGAGCATTTGAAAGTGCTTCAGGTGATGCCATCACGAACGGACTCAGATGGGCGTCGTCAGGAACCACATACAACAGGCCATGGAACACACCGGCAAAATCCATCATCGGTGGCGCCATGTATATCGGTGAATCATATATCAACAAAGGTCAGAACACTCTGTACACACAGAAGTTCAACGTCACCTACAAGGATTGCCTGTACTGGCATCAGTACATGGGCAACATCCAGGCACCTGTCACCGAGGCATCCAAGGTATATGACGCATACAAGTCATCCGGTGCAATAAACAAGTCAATAACATTTGCGATACCGGTATACAAGAACATGCCGGATACAGCTGCAAAGATGCCGGCCGCCGACCCGGGCAACCAGAACAACTATCTCAAGACTTTGAAAGTCGGCAAATACAAGATGTCACCGACATTTGCGATAAACAACACAAAGACCTACACAGTAAACGTAAGCCTCTCTGTGAAGAGTGTTACGATATCTGCGGCACCTGTAAGCGGATACTCCACGGTGAGCGGCACAGGCAAGAAAACGCTTCAGACAGGAAAGAATACATTCAAGGTAGTATGCCGCTCGCAAAGCAAGAAGGCAAGAGTATATACAATCATAGTCAACAGAGGATAAGGAGGATCCGGTTATAAGCCGTATATGCACATGAAAAGAACAAGATTTGACTGCAAAGCATTTGTAACTGTATTACTTAGCGTTGTGCTCATGGCATTTGTGATAAGCCACACAGCATACGCTGCATCTTCAGCAACATTCGGTGTGACGGTGCCATCTACAAGCGTTGGAATCGGTGACACGGTGGAGATAACCGTACAGCTTTCACCGGGCAAAGAGAACATCTCAGATTACAGCTACACCATAAACTATGATCCAGCCCTCCTTGAGGCTGTAAGCGGTGGAACCGTGGAAGAAGAAGGCTCCATCAGCTACAGTGGAAGCTCAGGCTCTGAGGAATCCATGACTGCGACGTTCACATTCACTGCTCTTGCCAGCGGAACTGCCAGCATAGAGACCCGTGCAGCAGAGGTGATATCAACATCTGGAGAATCAATCGACATGACACCAGCCTACAACTCCATCAACATCAGCGATGCAGTGAGTACATCCAGCCAGGCTGATACAAGCTCAGAGAGTGAGACTGAGACAGCCGAAACAGAAAACGGCAATATCACCACTGTCAGCACTTCAGATACCGAGCAGACTGAGACAGTCACACTGTCCCAGGACACCGCAGATGAACCACCAGCAGTCGATGCTGCAAATAATTCAGACTCAGGCTTCGAGGACAGTACCCAGACCGTATCTGATTATGTGGTAAGCCTGCATTCAAGCAACAACACATACTATATACTGAATAAACCTGCATCAGTTGACGCACCATCCTCATATCTTCCAGTCAAGATAAAGATCAACGATACAGATGTAAAAGCGTATATGAAGGGCACCAACTCATCCACAGTTCTGCTCTATGCAGCAGATGAAAACGGAAATCAGGGATGGTATTTTTTCAACACAGATGAAGGAACCTTCATGAATGCCAGCGACATAATCGGCCAGTCTGATTCATTGTCATCATTTATGAGCGAGCATAAATTTGTTATCATGCTTATAGCTATCATCGTGCTTGTAATTCTGGTGGTCATCATAATTATTCTTGCCGTATCACTCAAGGGACTTATTGCTGACTATGAGATGCAGATAGACCGCTTGAAGAAGGACAATGACGCCAGACAGACATCTTCAGGAAACAAAGCATCAGATAACAGTTCTTCAGATGACAAGGCTTCAGAGTCAGGCCAGGAAAAGCTCAGAATACATTCACATGACAGCAGTGAAGTTCCTACCATCAACAACAAAGCGCTCTTCCCTGACGATGAGGCAGTCCATGAAAGCTATGCCGACTCCGACTATGACAACCAGGTAGTTCCGGATGAGTATGATCACATCCACGCTGATGACACTGACGACTATGACGATACAGCATTTGACAGCAATTCCATGGAAGCTATAGACGCAGCACTGGAATCCGCAAAGAAATATAAAGACTGATAGCAGGAAATATCATCTAAAACCTATCAAAGTCAGAATAAAATAATGTCAAAATCATAATATAATATGCATTTCATATGCACTCAAAAAGCACATATTGCGATACACTTGATATAAGTATTACGTATCGCAGTATGTGCTTTTTGTTTATCGCTGTACCCTGCCCTATTGCAGGCAGATCATATAGCTTTTATAAATCTACTTTTATAAATCTATTTTTTAGATCTGCTCTTATAAATAAGCCTTAAGGACATCAACCTTGTCAAGCTTCTCCCATGGAAGGTCAATATCTGTTCTTCCAAAATGACCATAAGCAGCTGTCTGCTTGTAGATAGGTCTTCTGAGATCGAGCATCTTGATGATTCCGGCTGGCCTTAAATCAAAGTTCTCTCTGATGATCTCAACAAGCTTCTCATCTGAAAGCTTTCCTGTTCCAAATGTGTCGACCATGATTGATGTAGGTCTTGCAACACCGATGGCGTATGAGAGCTGTATCTCACACTTATCTGCCAATCCTGCAGCAACTATGTTCTTGGCAACGTAACGAGCTGCATATGCTGCTGAACGGTCAACCTTTGTGCAGTCCTTACCTGAGAATGCTCCGCCGCCGTGACGTGCATATCCGCCGTATGTGTCTACGATGATCTTACGTCCTGTGAGACCACTGTCTCCATTTGGTCCTCCGATCACGAATCTTCCTGTAGGGTTGATGAAGAACTTCGTATTCTCATCAATGAGCTCCTGTGGAAGAACCTCATCGAATATATACTTCTTCACGTCAGCGTGGATCTGCTCCTGGCTGACTTCCTCTCCGTGCTGTGTTGAGAGAACAACTGCGTCAAGTCTTACAGGCTTGTCATTCTCATCATACTCAACCGTGACCTGTGTCTTGCCATCAGGTCTAAGGTATGGGAGTGTTCCATTCTTTCTTACCTCTGTAAGCTTTCTTGCAAGCTTATGGGCAAGTGCTATAGGATATGGCATGTACTCCGGTGTCTCATTTGTAGCGAATCCGAACATCATTCCCTGATCACCGGCACCTATAGCCTCGATGTCGTCCTCACTCATGAGATGTTCTTTTGCCTCAAGGGCCTTGTCAACGCCCATGGCGATATCTGATGACTGCTCGTCTATAGCAGTGATGACACCACATGTATCGCAATCAAATCCATACTTTGCTCGGTCATATCCAATCTCTCTGATAGTCTCACGGACAATCTTCTGGATATCCACATATGCGTTGGTTGTGATCTCTCCCATGACAAGCACAAGACCTGTTGTGATGGATGTCTCACAAGCCACACGGCTCATTGGATCCTGCTCCATAAGTGCATCGAGCACTGCGTCTGATATCTGGTCACAGATTTTGTCAGGATGTCCTTCTGTTACTGATTCCGATGTAAATAATCTTCTTTCCATACTACTTCCTTTCTTTTTGTACATAAGAAAAACCGCTTCGTATGAGCGGTTTGATCGTGTCTGTCAAGCCTCTCATTGTTCGAGCACAGATCACATGACACTTCATATGCAGTAAAGCAATCACCTGTCTTGTATCTGCGTCGCTCAGGTCGGCACCTTCCGGTATCACGCACCGGGGTTGCCATGGCTTCTCAGTCCCTTCTGACTCCACCATTCTGAATAAGAGCGTTTTTCCATATTTATAAATGCAATCACTACTCTATAACATCAAATGACATTAGTCAACAGTTATTTTTACTATCTAACCCTTATTGAGTTATTTTATGCAGCAGCTACATTTTCCATATAACCCACAGCAGCAGCAAATGCACAGGGTAAAACAGGTAGAAGAAATACTTGAGTTTCACTCTTCCCCTCTCGCCACTGTACATATTGATGGGTATCACGGCGAGGAGTGCGTACATCTGGCTCATTCCGAGACAGAGAACGTACATAAGTGAACTCACGAGTACAATCTCCAAATTCTGCTTCCAGCAAAAATATGATCCGTTATGCGAATCTCCCTCAGTCCGTTCAACAACTTTATCGTCACCGCATCCGGCTGGCATACATCTCCGCTCTTTCTCGCACAGATAGAACAGGATGATGACGCCCACTCCGGCCATGCCGTAGTCAAATCTCAAAAACTCCGCCAGCAGCGCAGCAGCCAGAGCGATCTCCACTCTCCATCTACCTATAGGTCCCCGGCTTTCCAGAGCATATATGACAAACAGTCCTGCTGTCAAAGTGAAAAAAATATTCTGCGCCCCCGGATACCAGAGCGTATCATGCATCGCCAGATCAAAAGGTATCTCAGACACCACCGCAAACAGCCCAAGCCGCACTATATACTTCCTGATATCAGACGAATGGAAGAGACCCTGGGCGATCAGGAAAGCGAATATCGGGAACGCCAGGCGTCCCATCGCGCGCATCAGGCGGTTGTTCTCCATGAACACTATGCCAAAGTGATCTATGAGCATACTTATGCATGCTATGCTCTTCAGAATATTGGATGACAATATCCGGATACCGTTATCCGTGGATTCTCCGCTATCTCCCATACAAGCAATCCTTTCCTATATCCAAGTCTGCAAAAAACTGCCCCAAAGTCTATACATAAAACCGGGCAGCAAAAAACTGCGCAAAAATACAATACACGTAGAATACACTACATATAACAAATCATCCATACTAAAGAAAAACAGCACATGACTTTATGTTCATCATGTGCTGCTCTTCTCACAAACCTTATATCTATCTGTAATTGCCTAAATTCTCTTTCTAAGAGCCTTAGACAATGTAGACAGCTCCTCTGTATCTGCCTTGCCAGGTATCCATGTCATAGTTACATTGTCCTTTATGTATCTTGGTACAAGGTGCATATGGAAATGGAATACTGTCTGGCCTGCAGCCTCACCATTATTCTGTAATATATTCAGTCCATCCGGATTGAGTTCAGCTTTCTGAGCCTTAGCTACCTCAGTAGCAATAGTAAAGATCTTGGCTGCTGTCTCAGCATCTATACTGTATATATCATCGAAATGTTCTTTAGGAATTATAAGTGCGTGTCCCTTGTTTGCCGGATTCACATCAAGAATAACTCTGCATACGCTGTCCTCGTATACTGTCGCTGATGGAATCTCACCGTTGGCTATCTTACAAAAAATGCAATCATCCTTATTCATATAAGTTATACCTCCTCACAGCCTCTCTCTATTGTACCCTATCCGGCAGAAATTTACAAGAGGCAAAGCGAACACCCGTTTTATACGCATTTTCATCACCTGTTCTGCAAAAATGCGCTGTACAGATCACACTTCCTGTCCCTGCCCTGAGGAAATACTTTTCTGCTCTTCTCTATCACAGCGGGATCAAGTTCTGCCACCAGCAGTTCTTCGCTCACACGCTCTGCAATGTCATTCCCCAGGCAGTCATATATGTGGGAACTCGGAACATACGACTCACTCTTCACCGTCCCCTTGCGGTTGACACCTATCACATACGCCTGATTCTCTATAGCTCTGGCCTTCAGGAGTGCATCCCACTGAGCTACCCTGGACTCCGGCCAGTTCGCTATGACAAGAACAGCGTCGTACCTGTCCCTGGCCGCCGTAAATATCTCAGGAAAACGCAGGTCGTAACATATATATCCTCCAAGTCTGAGATCCTTCACCTTTGTCTGGCACAGCATACTTCCCGCATGATAGACCCTGTCCTCACCGCCAAATGAAAACGGATGTATCTTGGTATAATCCATGATCAGATCACCGCCATCCACCACCGCCAGCTTGTTCTCATATATCTTCCTGCCATCGTCCTTATACTCAGGGCTTTTGTCAGCCATAGATACTTCTATATAGCCAAATGCTATCGCCATACCATATTTTCTGCTATTCTTCATGAAGAAGGATACGCTCTCAGGTATGTGTCCATCACTGTATGCCTCCGCCACTTTCGCCGGCATCATGGTAAAGCCTGTAAGTGTCATCTCCGGAAATACCAGAAGCTCAACACCATTTGCCGCAGCCTGCTCTATGACGTGCTGGCATCTCTCCTTCGCTGTATCCTTATCCTCAAACGCTATATCAACCTCTGTGATCCCTACCTTTACCATAGCATGCCTCCTTATCCTCCTGATATAAACGGGACATCCATTCCCGGTCAGCGTTACAAAACTGCCTTGATTATATCATTGGAATATTTCAACTTCAATATTTGTCATTTTTCCACTATCGGTCAACAAAAATATGTCCTCAACTTGTAAAATTCCCTTATCTTTCCAAAAAAACAAATGTAAACCTATTGAAGTAAATAACGGTTGACATTTTATGTATAAGGCCATATAATGTCAACCATAGCCCTTGTGTATAGGTTAACAATCCAGGTATGCTCAACATCAGCCCGCTGAACTGCCTGGATTCGCTATGAAAAAAATTATGAGGAGTATAACGACATGAAAAAACCATTTACAACAGTGGAATTGGTCATGATGGCTATGTTTACCGCAATACTGTGCGTATCGGCATACCTCAGTATCCCAACCCCACTCCCTAACGCAGCACACATAACACTTTTAAACTTTATGATCTTCCTTATCGCTCTTATATTTGATCTCAAGGATTCAACTATAATTATAGCTCTGTGGATGATCCTTGGTGCCATCGGTGTTCCTGTTTTCATAGGAGGCGGCTCCGGACTCGGATATCTGTTTGGAGTATTTGGTGGATATACATTCTCTTTCCTCATCGCTTCGATCGTGATGGGTCTTATCAAAGGAAAGAAATACAACAGACTCACATATACTTTGATCGCTATTCTTGGCGCTGTGATCATTGATATAATCGGCATGATATGGTGGAAATTCAACGGAAACCTTGGATGGAAGACCGCATTTCTCTCAGGATTTGTGGCATTTATTCCTCTTGACCTTGTAAAGGCTGTCATCGCAGCGCAGCTTGTTCCGGTATTCTCAAGACTGCTTCCTGACAACGATGCCAAGTCCACTGCAAATACAGTAAGCAATGCTAACTAATATACATATGAGATCATAATTCTTCATAAAAACCGGTCTGTCATGATCAGCTTGATAGCTGTCTGACAGGCCGGTTTTATTTGTTGATAACAGGCATATATCGTCCGCATAAAGTAAATATATTTACTAAAAAGGCAGTATTCAAGTTTTCCTATGCTATCATTCAAGCAGGTGATTTTATGCATGATGGAAAAATTGACGAAGATAAAAAGTATATAGAACGCATACGTGCCCTGCGCGAGGATCACGACTATACACAGCAATATATTGCCGATTATCTGTGTACTTCACAGACAATGTATGCCCGATACGAAAGAGATGCCAACGCTCTTCCCATAAGGCATCTTTTTTATCTTGCCAAATTATATGATGTATCCACCGACTACATTCTCGGTCTCACCAACAATCCTCTAACCTGCGATAAATACATCAAGATGACAGGATCGTCAAAACATCCCGCTAATCAGCAAAACAGATACAGCATCCAATGGAAAAACAAGGATAAATAACATACATATCTAGCATTTTACAACTATGAGTTTGTCGCCTTTCTGTATATTATCATTATCGAGATTGTTGAGTTTTCTTATGGAATCCAGACTCGAATAATATTCTTTGGCAATGGACCAGATGCTGTCTCCATCTTTCACCACATATCCCACAATCCCCGGAGATGCGGCTTTTTTCTTCATATCCACCGGTGACACAGTCATATCTTCTATGAGCTGGATTTCCTTTCTTGTGAAAATTGTTATACCCATATCCACTATCGCCTTTATCTCCACTTCGTCACTGCCCGGCATAACCGCACTGATCTGATTAAGCGAAGGTGTAATTCTGATGGAATCCTGCAATCTCAGCGGCACAGTTTCTACACGATATGAGAATGGTGCAGCAATTTCCATCTGGCACAATGGTTTGCTGTCATCCGACGACACATACAGCATCGATGCTTTTACCGCGCCATCCACAACCACGGCATCGTCCATCGGTTTGACTTCATCCACATCCACGCTTCCAGTCACATTTACAATCTGAAGTATGGCAGGCTGACTGCTTTTAAGCCTCTCCTTACGCACCACTCTGGTCTTCGCATTATTCCTCATGAGCAGGTTTTCATAGGCAAATACTTTTCGGACCGGATTTATTTCTGCCGATGATGAAAACATATCCTTTAGAAGATAAGTCTCCATATCTTCATACACTTTTATATCCACATTCAGGCAGCTTTCCACCTGAAGCATCCTGTCCTCACCTGTATCATCTGCCCTGACAGACACAGTTCCCCTGCCCACAGTGATGATGTCGTCAAGTATCATATCCTCATTTATACCTTCACAGTTTATAGTATCCTGGAACTCCCTGGCAGCGCTCACATACTGCACAGGTGCGACCTCATCCTCCGGCTTGTATATTACAAATACCTCCATTTTACCGCTTATATGTACTCCGAGATCCGTTGCCCGGCTCTCCATTTCAGAAAATGAAATCTGATCCCACAAAATTCTGCCGATACTCGGTTTGTTTGCCGGTATCTCTATATCCTCTTTTATTTTCATCATATCCTTCGATGCCGCAGCCAGGTTCGTAAAGCAAACCTTCTCGCTCATGCACTCTATGCCTGACCCATTGTCGATTCCCACGGCTCCCTCCGCTGTTATCTGCTGGCAGGTCCACAGTTTCAGACATGCAAGCCCACGCACTTCATATTTTCTGGAATTTATCACTGTTACATATAGATCCTCCAGCATTCCCTGCACAGATACCTTATCACCAGGCTCCACACCATCAGCATTTACAATTTCTTCAAACGGTATCTCACCGTCATGGCTTTCAAACGCATCTCCGTCCTTGGCAGTCTGATACAAGATAGCATATCCTATACTTCCGGTCACACGGACTTTGTTCTCCATGACCTCTATATCCTCAACACACACCTGTCCCTTATTTGCTATCATTCTGTCAATGTCTCCCTTAGCGTCAGGGACGTTGAAATCGTCATCCACTGTAAATTCCATGTACCTCGCAGATTTCAGATTTGTAGTAGTGATCCTGTTTTTTGTCAGTTCCATAATATCCCCCAATAATCTTTTTTTACATCGTCTTCTACTTAAACACCACCGGAACATCCATCTTCATTATGCGGATGACCACATACGGAAATGATATGGAATCCCCTTTTATCCCATCGGTAGGAGTTGCCACCTGCCTCAGTACCCCTTTTACATAAATAGCATTTTCATCCTTATACATCTCGTCTACCACAACACCAACGTCATCTCTCTCCTGTCTGCCAGCCGCCATGACTATATATGTATATGTGCTGTTTGAATACACCAGATTGAAAGGCTTCTCCTTCTTCTTGTCTATTATCGTCACCAATTCATCCGGCAGCATTGTGGAATCACATATGTCATATAGAAGCGGATCACCGCTGTCCGATGTGTCAAATCTGGTACATCCGGCGCAAAAGATAATAAGTTCCAGCGCCACCACCAGGAGAACCAGCAGCCTCCCGCATATCCTGCCTTTTAGATAAACCTGTTTATTGTCCATCATCACACCTCCATATAACTCCAGCTGTGGCATATATGCCGCCGGACTTCAGAACCTTTGTACACCATGTTATATATATACGCCGGTGTGAGGTGAATTATGCCTGTGACCACGTGACAGATTATATCTTGTGGTATAAAACGCATTCATGCGGTGAAATGCCACCTGGATATAAAACCCCAACACATAATAACTAATATCCCACATACAAAATATCCCACCACACCGGATCATATCCAGCGTGGTGGGATACCTCATTGTAATTCGTATATCAGGCGGGCTGCTTTTTCTCAATAGCCTGCTCTTATTTATTTCTTTCATCTTCTGCCCACAAATCATAGTTTGGATCCGTGATGGACTCCGGCTCTGAACTCTCTGTGCTCTCTGTGTTCTCTGCGCTGTCTGTGCTTTCCTGCAAATCAGCCGGATCTGCGTTCTCGCCCCACAGGTCTATGTCAGTTGCTCGCGCAGAAACCCTGTTGGAAGTCTGTGAATTGTCGTAAGTCTGCGGTTCTGCCACTGTTTTCTGCGGTTCTGCCACTGTTTTCTGCGGTTTTGCCACTGTTTTCCGCGGTTCCGCCACTGTTTTCTGCGCCTCAGCCCCCTTTTTGCTATGCCGCTCCTCGGCCTCGCGCACCTCATCGGCGAATTCCAGCGGATTTGTGAACATCTTCTTATTCGGCTTCACCAGCCACCCATCCTCAGACGGGATATATCCGCTGGCGTCATCAGGTGACATATCACCGCCAGCCTTTATAGTGCTCACAAATGCAGTCTTAAACCACATATCATAATATATTCTTCTGGTAGACCACACACATATAGCATGTATGAGATAAAACAGCAGCATGGCAAGTACCACAACCGCTACCACTATAAGTTTGTTATCCCTGGATGACGGCAGCTCTTTTGCGCCCTTCACAAGATATACACCCAGCATGGCGGGCACCACCATGTAATAAGCTGCAACATATATGTTCCTCAGGATCATCCTTATATAAAGGTGATTCTGCGCTGTAAGCTTCAGCCTGGTTATACAGCTTCCAGGTGTCCTTCCGTGTGTGAGCACAGGAAACACTATATAATACACTGCAAATATACAGAGCACCACCGCCATACTCCATCTGTGGATTCTGTATAACGCATAAGCATTTATTCCTCCAAATATAACCATATCAATGGCAAACATTACAGTTCGTCTAAGTCCAGACACTCTCCTGCCATTCACGTAGGCTTTATCGTCAATCTGGTCTCTGGACGGCAGCGGCAGTATCCATCCGACAATACACATCAGTATATAGCCAAGGATTCCCCCCAGCGTATTCTGTATAAGATCGTCCACATCGCACACCCTGTAAGAGCCCTGATAGATGTGATACAGACCCGTATACTGTGTAAACTCGAAAAATGCAGACAGGCAGAACGTGAGGACTGTGGTCACGAACAATTTCTGCTTGAAATAATACTTCATGTACATTCCAAATGGCATGGTAAGCAGTACATTGAATAAAACAACATACAGACACTCCTGCTTCAAAGCTGCCACGTAGGTTGCACGGTTATGGATATCCAGAACTGTCTCCGCCCGGAATTTCTCTATGAATTTGAACGGTACCAGATTCACCTCCCTGCCCGGTCCCACTTCCCACCTGTGCGGCAGCGGCATGATGACCAGAAAGTATGCACACAGCATATAGAATATGAATGTGAACAATATGAGGGATCTGAGGAAACTCACCGACCCGTATTTGAAATATTGGACTATCACGTACGGCAACGTGAGTACAATCGCCAATACCGGGAATACCAGAATGGCAAATTTGATTGCAGTAATATATCCCATAATCTCATCTCCTAAAAAGTTTTGCCGCATGGCGTCTCACCTGGCGCATGCGGCAAACACATTTAACTTATAATATAACTGTACCCAGCCAGATCTACTCAGCGTCAGATGACTCCTTCTTCTCAGCCTCAATCTCTGCCTCAGCCTCAGGAGTTACCTCTATTCCAAGCTCTGCAAGCTGCTTGTCATCTACGTAGTCAGGTGCATTCGTCATAAGACATGATGCATCCTTTACCTTAGGGAATGCGATGACGTCACGAATAGAATCCTGCTTTGCCATGAGCATGACCAGACGGTCAAGGCCATAGGCAAGTCCTGCGTGAGGTGGTACTCCATACTTGAACGCATCCAGAAGGAATCCAAATCTCTCATGAGCCTCAGCCTTTGTAAATCCAAGACACTCGAACATCTTCTCCTGTATGTCATCCTGATGAATTCTGACTGAACCTCCGCCAATCTCATTTCCATTTAATACTATATCGTAAGCCTTTGCACGTACTCTGCCCGGATCAGAATCGATATACTGAAGATCCTCCTCCATAGGCATGGTGAATGGGTGGTGCATAGCTGTGAATCTGTTCTCCTCATCTGACCACTCAAGAAGCGGGAACTCTGTGATCCATACGAATCTGTATACGTTCTTGTCCACAAGTCCCATGATCTCTGCCAGATGGCATCTCAGTGCTCCGAGAACTGTCCATACAACCTTTGTCTTGTCCGCAGCAAACAGGAGAAGGTCGCCAGGCTTTCCATCCATGGCTGCCACAAGGGCGTTCATCTGCTCCTCTGTCATGAACTTTGCAAATGATGACTTGTAACTTCCGTCCTCATTGATAACTATATACGCAAGTCCCTTTGCGCCGTATGTCTTCGCATACTCGATAAGGGCATCAATCTTCTTTCTAGGCATGCTTCCCTGTCCCTCAGCATTGATACCGCGGACTGTTCCGCCATTTGCAAGGGCACCTGTGAACACTCCAAACTCACAGTCCTTTACAACGTCGCTGACATCCTTCAGCTCAAGGCCAAATCTGAGATCAGGCTTATCTGAACCAAATCTGTCCATGGCCTCCTGCCATGTCATTCTCTGGATTGGAAGCTGGATGTCCAGGCCAAGTATATCCTTGAAGAGCTTTGCAAGAAGACGCTCATTTACATCGATGACATCATCCACGTCCACAAATGAGAGCTCCATATCCATCTGAGTGAACTCAGGCTGTCTGTCTGCACGGAGATCCTCGTCACGGAAGCATCTTGCGATCTGGAAATATCTGTCGTAACCAGAGCACATAAGAAGCTGCTTGAAGAGCTGTGGTGACTGTGGCAGAGCATAGAATGTACCAGGGTGTACACGGCTTGGCACAAGATAATCCCTTGCCCCCTCCGGTGTTGACTTGGTCAGCATAGGTGTCTCTATCTCAAGGAATCCCTCATCAGCCATGAACTGTCTGGCGATGGTAGCTACCTTACTCTTCATGATAAGATTTCGCTGGAGATCAGGACGTCTGAGATCAAGATATCTGTACTTGAGTCTTATCTCCTCCTTGGTCTTGCTGTTCTCCTCTATAGGGAATGGAGGTGTCTCTGCCTCTGACAGTATACGGAGACTGCTTGCTACGACCTCTATATCTCCTGTTGCAAGATTCTCATTCACTGCACCTGCACGCTTGCACACCGTTCCCTCGATGGCTGCAACGAACTCTGAACGGAGCTTTCCCGCCTTTTCGAAGCACTCTGTGCCACACTGTGACTCCTCAAATATAACCTGTAATATTCCACTTCTATCTCGAAGATCTACAAAGATTATTCCACCTTTATTCCTGCTTTTCTGTACCCAGCCCATCACGGTGACTTTCTCACCTATGTTGGCACTGCTGACCTCTGTACATCTGTGGCTTCTCTTAAGCCCCTGCATAGATTCTGCCATCTTACGCTATCCTCCTAAATTTAAAAACTTTCCTTATGTCACTATACACTTTTTTTATTTTTCGTCAAGTCCCGGTATGTCTCCATGGAGCACCTTATCCACGCGCCCCAGCACATCCGTTGTGTTGATAAGTCTCTGGAACGCCAGGAACACCTTCATATCAAAATGTCTGACTTCATCTATCACCATGCCAAATGCTGTATCTGCGTCAAATGCCTTTCTGTACGGCCTGTTGCTGATAAGTGCACTGAACACATCGCACACACGTATGATCCGGGCACCGAGTGGTATCTCATCGCCGCACATCCTGTACGGATATCCCGATCCGTCATAGTTCTCATGGTGATAATGAACCATATCCACTATATCCTGATCGTAGCCCTCACGCTTAAGTATCTCCGCCCCCAGCTTGGCATGCAGCCTGACGTATCTCATCTCTTCTATCTTCATTGCGCCCTGCCGCCGTCCATATATGTAAGGACTTATCTGAATCTTTCCCACATCATGCAGCATTCCTGCCACGGCAGCCTTGTGTACGAATTCCTCATCACAGCCCAGCTCCCTCGCCAGCTCTGATGCCAATATACTCACACACATTCCATGGCGAACCGCATCGTTCATGTCAACCGAATAGCATTCTTCTGCATCCTTCTCCAATGCTAATCCCATATAAATCCCGCTTTCTTACGCTCGATCATCTCATCTATTCGAGCTATATAATCGTCTACACTTTTACAATTCTCTATTCTGTCTATACGTGTCCCCTCGGTAACTCCGTCATGCCCCGGTCTCACCACAAGCTTAGACGAACTTCCGGCTCCCAGGCCGACTATGTCCGTCCGTTCCTCCATGATCAGTATATTGTAGAGGCACTCCAGCCCATCCTTTGAATAACCCACATTCTCCAGGTTTCCAGTCATATTCTTTTGTCTGTACAGATAGTACGGAAAAAGCCCAAGATCTTTTGCCACATTTGTCACTGCAGCAAGCTGACTGTCTATATCAGTCCTCAAAGTATCCCTGTATCTGTCCATCTGTATATTCAGATTCGCAGCTCTCTTGATGGCAAGAGTGTGAACCGTAAGGCTCTCCGGTGCCAGCGCCTTGATCTGGTCAAGAGTCCTCTCCACCGCAGCGGTATCCTCGCCCGGAAGTCCCACTATCAGATCCATGTTGATATTGTAAAATCCGGCCTTTCTCGCATACTCCATAGCCTTAACCGTCTGCTCAGAGGTGTGGGATCTGCCTATCGTCTTCAGCGTCTCATCATTCATAGTCTGTGGATTGATGCTTATGCGGCTTACGCCATATCTCTTCATGACCTCCAGCTTGTCAAACGTCGTGCTGTCCGGACGTCCTGCTTCTATAGTAAACTCCCTGACACAGTCCATGTCAAAGTTGTCCCTGATCATGCTGCAAAGTCTGTCCATCTGCTCCGCCGATATGGAAGACGGCGTTCCACCGCCCACGTATACCGATATAAGCCGCTTGTTCCTGTAAGCATCTGCCACAAACTTCATCTCACGCTCAAGTGCATCCAGATATGTGTCTACCTTATCTCTGTAAACCGCTATCGGGTACGAAGTAAATGAGCAGTACAGACACCTCGTAGGACAGAACGGTATTCCTATATACAGACAATACTCATCCTCCTCGGCAACGGACTCGATGATCTTCTTCTCTCTTCCTGCCACAGCAACTGCAAGTTCTGCCTTATCCCTGGAGGTTCCGTACACCTCCTGATAATGCGCCACTATATCATCTTCTGACAGTCCATCCTCCATGCACGCCACAGCAATCTTCGTAGGTCTTATGCCTGTGAGAGATCCCCATGGCAGCTTCCTGCCCGTATAATCTGAGAGCATCTCATATATGGCAAGCTTTAAAGGATTCCTGACCGCCGCCTTGTCATGGCAGTTTCCCGCCACATCCACATGTGCACTGCACACAGGACTTTCAAGCTCATCAAGACCATTTGTCACTTCGTACATACGGATAGCTATGCCATCATCCGTCACATCCGCCGCAAAAACCTTGTCAACCTCGCCTGCAAGTTCCGGCTTTCTGTCAAATATCTCAGGGATGACGATCCTCTCGCCTCCGTAAAATGCCTGAAGGCTCACCCTGAAATCATTATTGTAATCTTCTATGTTCTGTCTAAGTAAAATCATATCACACCATCATCCGCTCTAGCTAAAAAACGGATTCATCTTCTTCTCTTTGCCAATCTGGGTAACTCCGTTGTGTCCCGGATAGACAACCGTCTCATCAGGGAGAACAAAGAGCTTCTCACGTATATTCTCCAGAAGAGCGCTCTCATCACCTGTAGGGAAATCCGACCTCCCAACGCTATACTTGAAAAGTGTGTCCCCTGAAAACAGGATATGTTCATCCGCAAAATAATAACACATTCCGCCTCTGGTATGTCCAGGGACACTGATACACTTCATCTCAGTTCCAAGCACCTTTCTCACGTCGCCATCCGTCAGATAGTTATCTGCGGACGTCTCAATTACTTTGCCAAATACAGAAGTCATCATAGCCGAAAGATTCGCCTTGCTGCTGCCAAGGACATCCTTCTCATCCTCAGATGCATATGTAGGAACTCCTGTCAGGGCTTTTAGCTCATCCATAGCCGCCATGTGATCTATATGTCCATGTGTCAGATATATTCCCACGCAATTCAGGCCTTCCGAGTCCAGTTTACCCTTGATAAACTCCGCATTCCAGGACGGATCTATCACTATAGCCTCTTTTGTCTCATCATTTGCAACTATATAACAATTGGTCTGAAAACCGCCGAGTTCATTCGCGATAACTTTTAATTCTGCCATATATACCTCCGGATAACCGCCGTTATCTCCACTTTTCTACTTTGATCAATCTGCCTCTGCTATTGTACGTATTGACTCTGGACACAAAATCCCTGCTGTTGTAAATGTACACTCTGTATTTCTTGAGTGCTCCACCCGCCGTGTAATACCGTATCTCTGATAACTGATTGTCAGCGGCACCATATATCTTCTTCTGCATCTCCACAGTTTTTCCCCTGCTGTTCAGGTAGATATCTATATCGCCTTCATATGTCACAGGGATCTTTGAAGGATTGACAAACATCCTGCCGCCATAAGATACATACTCACTGACCCAGAACACTCTATGGTACCCTTTTCGCATCGTTCTGCGAAGGGATATCGCTGTACTTTTACTATATGTAAGCAGTCTGGCTCTGCGAACATCAGGCTGAAATCCGTTCTTCACATCCTGATAATAGACAGCATATCCGTCAGCTCCCTTTGACTTTTCAAACTCAAGCCTGTAACCCCGGATTCCATCAAAATCCTCATCATACCAGACTGATCTGTAATCACCGGAAGATGAACGTTTCCACTCTTTTCTCTCATAGTATACTGCATCCGAAACCGATCTCGGAACAGTTGCAGTCCTGAGCACAGGTGAGAAATCACCCGCATACATCTGTCCACCGTACTTCATCACAGCTCTCACCATGTATGAATATCCCGTCGCAGCGGCAAGTCCGCCATTCTTATAAACCAGCTTATCTGTCTCGGCGATCTTTGCCCATCTCTTGTATATCGTGCTGTAACGGTACACCTGATATCTGTCAGCACCTTTCACCGCACTCCACGTAAGATACACGGCATTCGTCATATACACGCCCAGATCAGCAACCTTCACTTTCCCCGGAAGAGTCTTCGCAGTCACACTTGTAAGCTTTGTAGCTTCCACATACTTTCCACCGGATACAGCAAGTCCCTTTACGGCAAATGTGTAGCTGCTGCCCGATTCAGTAAGCCGGCTAACCGTGTAATTCGTTGACTTTGTACTACCGCTTCTTATATATTTCTTTTTTGCTGAATCATACACATATACCCTGTACACATCCGCCTGATCACATTTGTCCCATGTGAGCTTCACTGAGGATGCTGATACAGGCACTGCTATAAGGTGTCCCAGGTTCTTCGGCACTGACGGATCCGTTGCTGTGGCAACACGCTTCACCGATCTTGCTGAATAAACCGCTGCGGCACTCGCTGTGTATTCTTCACCGTACACACTTCCCATAAACAGCACACATGCCACCAGCATGGCCAGATATCTTCTCATGTATGTCTTCATCAGATCTCATCTCCTACTCATTACATATCACACAGTGCAGCTTCTCTCCATATAACATCAGCCTGTTGTTCTCTCTATATCAATAATATTGTCTACATTTCTTATCTTTGCGATGATCGTGTTAAGCTGCTCCTTTGACTTGATCGCAAATGAAATGGTGATCGTAGCCTTGCCCTGCTTACTTGTCCGGCTATTGATGCTGTTCACATTGATATTCGCCTCGCTGAGTATCTTCGTTATATCAAACAGTATGCCATTCCTGTCATCAGCATATATGTTTATCTCCGTCATATAGGTGTTCGATGCAACCGCATCATCCTTCCACTCGGCCTCGATGACTCTCGCCCTGTCAGCCTCGCTCATACACAGCACATTTACACAGTCTGTCCTGTGTATGGACACACCTCTTCCCCTTGTGATGAATCCTATGATCTCATCGCCTGGAACAGGGGAACAGCATTTGGAAAATCTGACCGCAACATCATCTATTCCATTCACTATGATTCCACCCTTGTTCATGTGGTTGCCATGATTCTTCTTCACGGCAAATTCATCAAGAACCTCCTCATTCGATGCGGTCTGTGGTTTGTGATCTTTGTTGTACTCTTCCACAAGCCGGTTCACAATCTGGCCCTCTTTGATACCGCCATGTCCAACCGCTGCAACTATGGAATCCCAATCCTGGAAATTGTACTTCTTGTATATCTTTTCCTGATACTCAGGCTTTGAATACATACTGTAGTCTATTCCCTTGGACTTGCAGTAGTTAAGTATAAGTTCCTTGCCACGGCCGATATTCTCGTCCTTGAACTGGTGCTTGAACCACTGGTTGATCTTCGTCTTCGCCTGTGTACTCTTGACAATGTTCAGCCAGTCACGGCTAGGTCCCGTAGAGTTCTGCGATGTGATGATCTCCACACGGTCTCCATTGTTAAGCTTTGTATCTATAGGAACCTGTCGTCCATTTATCCTTGCACCAACCATCTTGTTGCCCACGGCGGTGTGGATGGCGTATGCAAAATCTATAGGAGTTGAACCACTCGGCAGATTCTTGACATCTCCCGCAGGAGTGAAGCAATACACCTGCTCTGCAAAAAGGTCGAGATCCGTCTTAACGAAACTCATGAACTCCTTGTTGTCATCCGTATCCCTCTGCCACTCAAGTATCTGTCGAAGCCATGAGAGCTTCTCCTCCTCCTTCTGCATGACAGTTCCGGATATGTTCTCCTTGTATTTCCAGTGGGCTGCGATACCGTATTCAGCAGTCCTGTGCATCTCATAGGTTCTTATCTGTATCTCAAATGGCTGGCCCTCCGGTCCGATCAGCGTGGTGTGAAGGGACTGGTACATGTTGGACTTAGGCATGGCTATATAGTCCTTAAATCTGCCCGGGATAGGCTTATACATCTCATGTATGATGCCCAGTGCAGAATAACAGTCCCTGACCGTGTTCACCTTTATGCGGACCGCAAATATATCATATATCTGATCCAGTGTCTTGTTCTGGTTCTTCATCTTCTTATATATACTGAAGAAATGCTTGACCCTTCCATCTATCTCAGCCTCAAGACCGGCATTGTCGATATGCTTCTTCACATCCGCAACCACCCTCTTGATGTAGGCGTCCCTCTCCGACAGCTTCTCATCTATCTGAGCCTTGAGATCCCTGTACACATCCGGCATGAGATACATCATAGACAAATCATCCAGCTCAACCTTTATCTTGCTGATACCAAGACGGTGAGCGATAGGTGCGTATATATCCATGGTTTCTCTGGCTTTCTCAATCTGCTTCTCAGGGGACTGATACTGAAGAGTTCTGAGGTTGTGGAGTCTGTCGGCAAGCTTTATCAATATAACCCTGATATCCTTTGCCATCGACAGGAACATCTTACGAAGATTCTCTGCCTGAACCTCTATCTTATCCGTAGTCATCTTGAGCTGTGTAAGCTTTGTTACACCGTCCACCAGAAATGCAACTTCCTCAGAAAATTCCGAGGCAATCTCTTCCGATGTCATAACCGTATCTTCCACCACGTCATGCAGGATACCTGCAACGATGGTCTCCTTGTCAAGCTCCAGCTCCGCCAGTATGATAGCCACATTTAAGGGATGCATGATATATGGCTCACCGGACTTTCTCTTCTGACCCTTATGCGCCGCATCAGCAACCTTGTATGCCTTCTCTATCATCGATATGTCAGCAGATGGGTGATATGTGAGTATCCTTGATATAAGCTCTTTGTACAGATCCTCCGGAGGTGTAAAATCCGCAGGTGTTGACAGATCGATCTCTCTCTTCGCCTTTACCTGTCTGTTTGTCTGCTCTTCTATCTTCATCAGCTCATTCTGAGGCACCTTTTTTCCCTCGGCAAGAGCCTTCTCAATAGCTGCTATTCCATCCTTTGTCGCCTGTTCCGAAGTAATAACTCCCGCCTCGGCCGCCCTTTGGGTCTCCTCGGCAACTATATTATCCTGAGTCTTGTCAAATGTCTCTCCCATACGATCACCACGCTTCCTGCTATATTCTGAATTAATTATTCTCCATCAAACTGTACGACCGAAGCCACGTCATACTTTGAAAGTCTCTCACGTCCCTTAAGGTCTGTAAGTTCTATAAGGAATACCATCTTCACCACTATTCCGCCCAGACTCTCTATGAGCTTTGCAGCGGCCTCTATGGTTCCTCCGGTGGCGATGAGATCATCGACAAGAACAACCTTCTCACCTGGCTTTATCGAATCCTTATGTATCTCTATGGTAGCCTGCCCATACTCAAGGTCATATGACATCTCCACAGTCTCTCTTGGAAGCTTGCCCTTCTTTCTGACAAGCACAAGCCCTTTGTTATTCTTGTAGGCAAGCGGTGCGCCGAATATAAAGCCTCTCGACTCAGCTCCTGCTATCACATCATAATCGACACCATCAAGCAGCTTATCCATCTCGTCTATGGCAAGCTTCATTCCCTCCGGGTTCTCAGTGACACTTGTCACATCTCTGAAAATGATTCCCGGCTTTGGGAAATCAGGAATACTCTTGATATACTTTTCTACTTCGCTCATCGGCGTTTCCCTCCTTGCACTATCTTTTATCTCATAGTTAAATTATATTTTTTGCCTTTATTGTGTCCTGTCAGCTCTTTCTGTAAGATTCAAGTTTCACCTGAAGCTTTTTCTGCCCCCTGAACTCATTGATCTGTGGATAATACGCCACATCGATCGTCACTCCATTTGGCTGACCATCTAACATTTTAACACATTCATCTTCGCCAAACCACTGTTTTATGTTATTCACGAACTCATCCGGCTCAAAATTTATCGAATCCATGCTTCTGCCGTCCCCCATATCCAGGGTGAGCTTTAGAAGATTCCGATTTTTGCCTAGTATCTGTGCTCTTTGCACAGACACATCTGCCTGTGCAAACAGTGGTCTGCGGTTTCCTTTTCCATACGGCTCCAGCCTGTCAAGCTGCTCTGTAAGCTCTATGTTGTTGTACCACAGCGGCATCGGCACATCTATCATGAGTTTTGGTGTGATGTCCTCGTCAGTGAGCTCGGTATTCTCATTCAGCTTTCTGCGCAAAGATTCAAGGTTCTCCTTCTTTATCGAAAATCCTGCCGCCATGGCATGACCGCCAAATGCTGTGAACATATCCCTCACCCTGCTGAGCTCTTCAAACATATTATAGCTCTCCACAGACCTTCCGGATCCCTTGAGTATCCCCTCCGCTTCACCGTCGGTAAATACCATGACCGGACGGCTGTAAGCCTCCTTGAGCCTGCTGGCGATTATACCAACCACGCTTTCATGAATTCCAGGAATGTACACAACTATAACTTTGTCAGCCAGTGTAACATCATTTCCAGGTGCACAATTTATCGTATTGGCAACAAGCATGTCAGTTATGTGCCTGACCCCCATCTCTGTCATGAGTTTTCTTTCTTCGTTAATAGCCAGCAGTTCTGCCGCCTTCCCGCCGGCCACCTCAGGATCACGTTCCAGCAAAAATTCCAGGCTTGTCCTGGCATCCCCAAGTCTTCCCGCTGCATTTATACATGGTCCTATGAGAAATCCCAGGTCAAATGTGGAAATCTTCTTTTCGTTCCTGCCACTCAGCTTCATCAGGGCATTCAGTCCTGCATTCCTGCTGTTCTTAAGACTTGCAAGTGCATATTTCACATATACCCTGTTCTCATCCACAAGGTCCATCATGTCGCAATTTGTCGCAAGGCCGAGGATCTCATAGAAATCCTGGACTTCATTCTCATCCACGCCGCTTATCCTGTACAGATACTGGATGAGTTTACATGCAACTCCCGCACCGCACAGACCTTTGAACGGATATTCACAGTCAGCTCTCTGGTTGTCAACAACCGCATCAGCATTTGGCAGCATATATGTTCTTTTGCCGTCCTCACCATCCTCATAAGGTATCTGATGGTGATCCGTGATGATGACGGTCATTCCAAGCGACTTCGCATATCTGACCTGCTCCAGCGCAGCAATGCCATTATCACACGTCACTATGGTGTCGACGCCGTCCTCTTCTGCCACATCTATCAGCCTCTTATTTATTCCATATCCGTCATGGATCCTGTGAGGTATATCGTAGTCCACCACGCCGCATTCGCCCGGATCGGCGTTGTGTATCTGTGCCCACACACGCCGCATTCCAAGAAACAATATATAATTGGAACTCACACCATCCACATCGTAATCTGATATAATGCGGATGCGTCTGTTATCTCTGAGCTTCTCATACAAGATGCGCCCAGCCTCCGGAAGATCTCTCATCAGCGCAGGATCGTGCAAAAACTCCCTGTCGCCATTTAGGTACATATCTATATCCCGCTCCGTACACATTCCCCGGTTCACCATGACTCTCGCCACCACCGGATCCACACCGAACCGGCTTCCTATGGCCTTGAAATCCGCTCGCCGGCTCATGATCCTCCAGTCCGGCTTCATTACATATCTGTCTATTATATTTTTCTCAATCTTATTCATCTGTATCTCATCATCTCCATAATGTGTATTCTAACAGATGCCATTTTGACTGTAAATGTCGCTATTTTGACTGTTATTACACTTGGAAAATTATTGTGTAAATGGTATAATAAAGCCATAGTTTTGTGAAACGTTTTGTGCAAAATGCACGTAACGCAATGTAAAGGAGGAGATAGAATTATGGCAAACAGATTTGTGCTCAACGAAACATCTTACCACGGAGCCGGCGCGATTGCGGAGATCGCCACAGAAGCTCTTGGAAGAGGCTTTGCAAAAGCACTTGTATGCTCTGACCCTGACCTGATCAAATTCGGTGTGACGAAGAAAGTTACCGATGTCCTTGACGGTGCAGGACTTGCTTATGAGATTTACTCAAACATCAAGCCAAATCCTACCATTGAGAATGTTCAGCAGGGGGTTGAAGCATTCAAAGCAGCTAGTGCCGATTACATTATCGCCATCGGCGGCGGATCATCTATGGATACAGCAAAGGGAATTGGAATCGTCATTGCGAATCCTGATTTTGCGGACATCAGAAGCCTTGAGGGTGTCGCACCTACAAAGAACAAATCCATTCCTATATTCGCAGTTCCTACAACGGCAGGAACCGCTGCAGAGGTTACTATCAACTATGTTATCACAGACGTTGAAAAGAACCGCAAGATGGTATGTGTTGATCCTAAGGATATTCCTGTTGTAGCATTTGTTGATCCTGAGATGATGAGCTCCATGCCAAAGGGCCTCACAGCAGCAACCGGTATGGACGCCCTGACACATGCAATTGAAGGATATACCACAGCAGCAGCATGGGAGCTGTCCGATATGTTCCACCTCAAAGCTATCGAGATCATCAGCCGTTCGCTCAGAGGAGCTGTGGCCAACACACCTGAGGGCCGTGCAGATATGGCTCTCGGCCAGTATGTAGCCGGCATGGGATTTTCGAATGTCGGACTTGGAATCGTTCATTCCATGGCGCACCCACTTGGAGCGCTGTATGATACACCTCACGGAGTTGCAAATGCGATCATTCTACCTACTGTTATGGAGTACAACGCAGAAGCAACAGGCGAGAAATACCGCGAGATTGCAAGGGCTATGGGCGTAAGCGGCGTTGACGACATGACCCAGGAGGAATACAGAAAGGCCGCTGTCGACGCAGTACGTCAGCTGTCCATAGATGTTGGAATTCCTACAGATCTCAAAGACATAGTTAAGCCGGAGGACATTCCGTTCCTGGCACAATCAGCCTACGACGACGCATGTCGCCCAGGCAATCCAAAAGAGACTAGCGTAGAGGATATCATCAAACTCTACGAGTCATTGATCTAACTGACCCATTAGATCGAAGCGCCAGACAGCCCTTTTGCCGGGGTTGTACGGCGAATATATATAGGACCTCACCCGTCCTATCAAACCCCTAAAAACTAAGAAAAGGAACCCGGCTTCGGCTGGGTTCCTTTCTTTTCTCACGCTTTGGGGTCAGGCACTTTGTCATTTGCAGTTTCTTTACCATAGTTCAACACCGCATATATACGCCATTTCCAAGACAATGGGGTCAGGCACTTTTTTTCGCCCAGGCACTTTTTTCGCCTTGGGGGGGGCTCATTGGGGGCCACATTGGGGTCAGGCACTTTTTACATTCTTTTTACATTTGTTTCCACTGGAGCATCCGCAAATTATAATAATATTTTCTTTATATCAGATATTCGGGTAAATATGTATGTCGTCTTTCCCCTAATCTCCTCATCTGGCTGTACTAGGTCGGGGATCATTATCACTTTCATTCCTGCGGCATGTGCAGATCTCACACCGTTGTAGGAGTCTTCCACGGCATAGGTGTCTTGTGGAATTACATTCAATTCTTCACACGCCTTTAGGAATATATCTGGTGCAGGCTTGCTTCTAGCTACCATATCGCCACAGATCAGCTTATCGAAATATTCTATTACTCCAAGATTTGTAAGTTCCGGTATGACAACTTCTCTTCTGGTGGAGGTGGCAAGGGCACATGATATGCCGCCATCTGTTAAGGATTTTAAGGTGTCTTTTACGCCTGGTTTCAGTGTCAGCCCACCCTCCGAGGCAGCCTTATGGAACGCAGCTGACATCTCTGATTTCAGTATCTCATATCTCTCTTCATCACCATATCTGCCGTTGTACATCTGCACAAATAGTTTCTTTGCAGCCTCTCTGTTGAGTCCAAGCGCAGCTATACAGAACTTTTCTATATTGTCTATATTGTACTTTCCGGCAATCTTCTGCCAGCATTGCACAACTAGTTGCTCTGAGTCCAGAATGACTCCATCCATATCAAATATAACAGCCATGTCAGCATCTCCTTTTCTCGTGTCTCAATAAGGTGTCCACCAAGGGGTCTGACCCCTTTATCTGTAATGTTATTGTAATCGGGGACGACAATGGGGTCAGACCCTTGTCATCTGCAATCCTTTACTATATTTCAACACCGCATATATACGCCATTTCCAAGACAATGGGGTCAGGGCTCTTGTTAAATCACC
>CAKQQK010000002.1:0-68870 GCA_934270935.1 uncultured Coprococcus sp.
AGTACAGGTTATATTCCTGTCTCTGGAAGTTTGGATGACGATCTACCAGAATCGTAACTGTAAGATCTCCTCTCTCACCGCCGTTGATTCCCGGCTCACCTTTTCCTTTTATACGGATATTTGTTCCGTTATCTACTCCAGGTGGAATAGCTATCTGTATCTTCTTTCTGCTCTTGACATATCCTGTACCTGCACAGTTGCTGCACTTGTATCTGATGATCTTGCCCGATCCACTACAATCAGGACATGTCTGAACATTACGTACAACGCCAAACAACGACTGCTGTGTGGTAACTATCTGTCCCTTACCGCCACACTTGCCGCACACTTCCGGCTGATGTCCCGGCTGAGAACCTGTTCCCTTACATACGTCACACTCATCTTTCAGAGGAAGTTCCAGCTCTTTCTGAGTGCCAAATATAGCCTCCTCAAATGCAACTCTGATAGTAGTCTTGATGTTTGCGCCCTTCATAGGTCCATTTGTATTTCTCTGACGGTTTCCACCACCGAACATATCTCCAAAGATATCTCCGAAGATATCTCCCATATCAGCGAAATCAAATCCACCAAATCCACCGGCACCGCCGCCGTTCTGGTCAAATGCTGCATGGCCAAACTGATCATACTTTGCACGTTTCTCAGGATCACTGAGGACTGAATAAGCTTCAGCTGCTTCTTTGAATTTCTCTGCAGCCTCCTCATCGCCAGGGTTCATATCCGGGTGGTATTTTTTTGCTACCACTCGGTATGCCCTTTTGATCTCGGCTTCAGAGGCTCCCTTGGTAACACCAAGGACTTCATAATAATCGGTCTTTGTCTCTGCCATAGCCTTTACCTTTCATCCTCAATCTATTAAACCTCTGTGAAATCTCCATCTACCACATCGCCATCTGAAAAATCAGGTGTGCCTGTGCCTGTGCCAGCATTTGCACCTGGACCATTCTGCTCATAAAGCTTTGAGAAGAGATTCTGTGCACTCTCCATCAGCTTATCCTTTGCTGCCTTAATCTTATCTACATCTGCATCGCTCATATTCTCTGCATCTGTGCTGTCTATTGCTGCTCTTAAGGAGTCAAGATCTGCCTTTACGCCGGCCTTATCTGAATCTGAAAGCTTATCTCCTACCTCGCCGAGTGCCTTCTCTGTCTGGAATGCAAGCGCATCGGCCTCGTTTCTTGCCTCGATACCTTCCTTACGCTTCTTATCCTGAGCCTCGTACTCTGCTGCTTCCTTAACTGCTCTATCGATATCATCATCTGAAAGTGATGTTCCTGATGTGATAGTTATGTGCTGCTCTCTTCCTGTTCCGAGATCCTTAGCTGATACGTTTACGATACCATTTGCATCGATATCAAATGTAACCTCGATCTGTGGAACTCCACGTCTTGCAGGAGCGATACCATCAAGTCTGAATCTTCCAAGGCTCTTATTGTCCTTTGCAAACTGTCTCTCACCCTGTACTACGTTGATATCAACGGCATCCTGATTATCCTGTGCTGTTGAGAAGATCTGGCTCTTCTTTGTAGGGATTGTTGTATTTCTCTCGATAAGGTGAGTAGCTATACCACCCATTGTCTCGATTGAAAGTGTAAGTGGTGTAACATCCAGAAGAAGGATCTCACCTGCACCGGCATCTCCAGCAAGCTTACCACCCTGGATACAAGCACCGATTGCAACACACTCATCAGGGTTAATTCCCTTGAATGGCTCCTTGCCTGTAAGTCTCTTAACTTCTTCCTGTACTGCGATGATACGTGTTGAACCACCGACAAGAAGTACCTTGTCAAGCTCTGCTGCTGTGAGACCTGCATCAGCAAGTGCTGTGTTAACAGGGCCCTTTGTTCTGTCTACAAGATCTGCTGTAAGCTCATCAAACTTAGCTCTTGTAAGGTTCATATCGAAATGCTTTGGACCATCCTGGTTTGCTGTGATGAAAGGAAGGTTGATGTTGGTTGTTGTAGCTGATGACAGCTCCTTCTTTGCCTTCTCTGCTGCTTCCTTTAATCTCTGCATAGCCATCTTATCGCCTGAAAGGTCGATACCCTCTGCCTTCTTGAACTCGTCAAGCATATACTGTGTAATTGCGTTATCAAAGTCATCACCACCGAGCTTGTTATCACCGGCTGTTGCAAGAACCTCGATGACACCCTCACCGATCTCAATGATAGATACATCAAATGTACCACCACCTAAATCGTAAACCATAATTCTCTGCTCCTGTTCATTGTCAAGGCCATATGAAAGAGCTGCTGCTGTAGGCTCGTTGATGATACGCTTTACATCAAGACCTGCGATCTTACCGGCATCCTTTGTTGCCTGTCTCTGTCCATCTGAGAAGTAAGCAGGAACTGTGATAACAGCCTCTGTAACCTTCTCACCAAGATATCCCTCTGCATCTGCCTTCAGCTTCTGAAGGATCATTGCTGAAATCTCCTGTGGTGAATACTTCTTTCCATCTATCTCTACTCTGTAATCTGATCCCATATGACGCTTGATGGATGAAATTGTCTTATCTGCATTGGTAACTGCCTGACGCTTTGCAGGCTCTCCTACTACTCTCTCTCCTGTCTTCAGGAAACCTACTACTGAAGGTGTTGTTCTCATACCCTCTGAGTTAGCTATAACTACAGGCTTACCACCTTCCATAACTGCTACACATGAATTTGTTGTACCTAAGTCAATACCTATAATCTTACCCATTGTCTTTTCCTCCTAGAAAAAAATTTTACAATTGATTTAATTTGCTACCTTTACCATGCTAAATCTGAGTACCTGATCCTTGTACATATAACCCTTCTGCATCTCTTCCACGATGACGTTCTCTTCATAACTGTCATCCTCGACATGCATCACAGCGTTGTGGTATGCCGGATCAAACTGCTGCCCAGCACAATCCATAGGCTTAACGCCTATGCTGTCAAGTGAAGTCATAAGCTGTTTATATATATTCGCAACACCTGACTCAAATGGTTTGTCTTTTTCATCCTCAGGGATGGCTGCAAGTGCTCTCTCAAAATTGTCTACTACCGGAAGAAGTTTCTCAAGAACACCCTTTGCACCTATATCATAAAACTTTCCTGACTCCTTCTCGTTTCTCTGTCTGATATTCTCACACTCAGCCAGAAGTCTTGTATATTTTGCCTCTGCATCCTTGCATCGCTCTTTGAGCTTCTCATTCTCTTCGCGGAGAGCTTTACCTCCCCGTCTATTCTCCTTTGCCACATGCTGTGGCTTTGAAGCCGCTGCCTGTTCCTCTGGAATATTCACAGTCTCAGATACATCAACGCCTGATTCTGTGCTGTCTTTTATCTCTGCTGAAGCATCTCCAACTATAGTCTCAGCAGCAGACTCTTCTGTCTTGACTTTCTTGTCGGATGAAACATTCTTTTCGCTATCAGCCATTACTTATCCTCCTATTCACATTCATAAATTCTTGTTGTTTAACCATTGTTGTTAAATATATCATCAAGTTCTCCGGTGAGATCTTTGAGCATGGTAACCACTTTCTTGTAGTCCATTCTCTTTGGCCCTATAATTCCTATAGTGCCTTTCGCTCCCTCCGGCATCTTGTATGTCGCTGTCACAAGTGAGCAATCCTTGAGGTTCTCATCACTATTCTCTTTACCTATCAGGATCTGTATATCATCGTCCTGCTGGATTACATCCTCAACATGCTTTGCAAATTCCTCTTTGTCTTCTATATCCTCCAATGTTCCAAGCAGTTTCTCAGCCGAGGCTGTATTTGCAAGTTCAGGATACTTGAGCACATTCGTAGCTCCGCTGGTGTAAACCTTGAGATCGTCGGCTTCATGGATCGCTTCCATGATTCCCTGGAAGATTGTCTCCAGAATCTCAGCATACTCACCAGCCTGAACCTTCATAGTCTGTATAAGCTCCAAATTGATATCTGACAGAGCCGCACCCTGAAGGAATGTGTTGAGCAATATATTGAATTTTAAAATCTCTTCATTCTTAAGACTGTATGTCGTCTTTATCAGCTTATTCTTGACTATGTTGCCATCTACCATGATGACCGCCAACAGTGTGGTCTCATCAACCTGTGACAGTTGAATGAACTTCACTGTATTGTTGTATTGGGGCATCGTAACCAGAGTCGCATACTGTGTATTCGCTGCAAGCACCTTGGCCACCTGTTTGAGAAGTTTCTCAAGTTTATCAACTCTCTGGAGAAGATTCTCCCGATCCTCCTGTATGCCGATCTGCATTGCATCCTTATCTGCCATGATGCTGTCTACATAAAATCTGTATCCCGCATCCGTTGGAATTCTTCCAGCAGACGCATGTGGCTGACATATATACCCCATCTCCTCAAGGTCTGCCATCTCATTTCTTATGGTAGCCGGGCTGACATTCATATCTGCCAGCTTGGAGATTGTTCTTGAGCCAACCGGCTCGCCAGTCTCAAGGTAGTTAGAAACGATTGCTTTAAGAATTCTGACCTTTCTGTCATCAAGTTCCATACTCTCATTTCCTTTGCCCTTTGCTTTATTAGCACTCAATATGTCCGAGTGCTAACCACTAAACATAATCTAACACCAGCGCCCCCTTTTGTCAACAAAATAACGGACTTTTTTGTGAATTTTTTATGTCTGACGATCGTGCCGGTCTTTGGAATGACGGACGCATGCCTGCAGCTGCCATATGCTCAATCACGCTCATCTTACCTTGCTTCGGGATTTCTTATATGCATGCGGCTTCGCAGGCAATAAGGACGTCTGCCTGCTCCGCCTTAGCAAAGAAATCCCGAAGCAAGGACGCTTTCGCTACCGATTGAGCATATGGCAGCTGTAGGCATGCTACTGTACTTACGAATTAAAGGCTGGCACTCAGAGTGTCTTCCATATACATGTAAAGGCTGACACTGGGAATGGCTTTGATGGTGTTTATGCCAAAGTATATTGCACCAGATTATGCTTTTCCTTATTCTTAGTCCGAGAACTGACGAAGTGTGTTTTTTTATTTTTAGCTTTCGGAATCAGCGTCCTGAGGACGATGTATGATAACTACACTGTATGGTTTGAAATCGGTAGCGCAGGCGTCAGCCTCTCAGTCATTTCTGTGCTAAGGCGGAGAGCGCAGACGCCCTTATCGCACTTGAAGCCGCATGCACGTTGGAAATGTCTGAGAGGCTGACAGACAAGCGTGATTTCAAACCATACAGTGTAGTTATCTTCATCCTCAGGACGCGTCCGTCAATCCTCTATGAGAAAGTCGGCAAGGATCGTGTTGCTCACGTCAATTCCTTTTTTTGTGAGTCGGATCAGGCCGTGGTCGTCTTCGAGGTGGCCTGAGTTTTTGTATTTGTCTATGACCGGGCCGTAGATGTCGTAGATGGAGTGTCCGAAGTAGTCGTTGAACTTTTCTGCACTTACACCGGATATCATACGCAGTCCGAGAAACATATATTCCTCCATAAGCCTGTCAGCATTCAGGCTTTCTTCAATGCAGCGCATTTTATCCAGGATATTTCTGACCTTTCCTGAATTGACAACAGGATCGCCAAATGTATCCAGATCATGACATCTCTCCATAGTGTCCACATAACTTCCTATATCGCTGGTATTTGTATATCTCCTGCCATAAAGAAATGATGCAGCGCCTATACCTATTCCTATGTATTCTCCAAGCGTCCAGTATACTATATTGTGTCTGCACTCATAGCCGTGCTTTGAGTAATTTGATATCTCATACCTGTGATATCCTCCGGCCTTGAGCAGCTTATCAGTCACATTGTACATCTCCCTGTCAGTATCTTCATCTGGTATCAGAGAAAGGAGCTCTTTACTTGCAGCCAGCGGCGTTCCTTCCTCTACTATCAGACTGTAGGATGATATATGCTCCGGTCCGCACCTTAGCACCTTCTCCAGAGTATCAAGATATGATCTCATAGTCTGCCCAGGGATATCCGACATAATATCTATATTGATATTTCTAAAGCCAGCTTCCCTGGCCATATCATAGGCTGCCAGAAACTGGTCATAATTGTGTATCCTGCCGAGAGCAGCCAGCTCGTCTTTCTGTGCAGACTGAAGACCTATGCTCATCCTGTTTATTCCGTTTGCAATATACTCCGCTGCCTTTCTGCCAGTGAGAGTGCCCGGATTTACCTCTATGCTTATCTCAGCATTATCTTCTATGTCAAATATATGTCTGACGGAAGTCATTATCACCGTAATGTCGTCCTCATCCAGGATAGACGGAGTTCCGCCTCCTATATATATCGTCCTGACAATACGTGTCTCTGCAAGATATGCATAACTCTTAAGTTCCTCACACAATGCTTCAATGTATTTTTCTCTATAAGCCCCATATCCAGACACGCATGACCCGCCAACGGGAAATGACAGGAAATCGCAGTATACACATTTCTTCACACAAAATGGGATATGTATGTATATGCTCAATGGTTTCTTATCATATGGCGGTCCACCATATGCCGGATTATTTTCATCATCTAAAATGTCTATCATTGTCAGCCATCCTCCTATACCGTGCTATCAACTTTACAGATTACAGGAGCGCATGATATTTATCAGCTTTGTTCACAACTGCTCCTTATCATTTGTTTTATGTGCTTAACGAAAAAAGCCGCTATTAAGATTTTTCTTATTAACGACTTTTCCGCACCCAATATATCTTCTCAAACTAATATATGTTTTATTATAACTTTCTTATCTTTGATTTAACTGCGCAAATTATATGCTTTGTGTCTTTTCTACTCCTCATCAAGCTTCAGAACTGACATAAACGCCTTCTGTGGAATCTCCACATTGCCGACCTGTCTCATCCGCTTCTTTCCTTCTTTCTGCTTTTCAAGGAGTTTTCTCTTTCTTGATATATCACCGCCATAACACTTTGCAAGGACGTCCTTTCTCATGGCCTTGACTGTCTCACGTGCGATGACCTTGCCACCTATAGCGGCCTGGATAGGTATCTCGAACAGGTGTCTCGGTATCTCATCCTTGAGTTTCTCACACATCTTTCTGCCCCTCTCGTATGCCGTATCCTTATGTATGATAAACGACAGAGCATCGACTTCTTCCTTATTGATAAGGATGTCCAGCTTAACAAGCTCTGAGCGGACATATCCCTTCATCTCATAGTCAAATGATGCATATCCCCTTGAACGTGACTTAAGTGCATCGAAGAAATCGTATATGATCTCATTCAGAGGAAGGTCGTACTTGAGAAGTGCCCTTGTCTCCTCCATGTACTCCATGCTCTTGTACACGCCCCGCCTCTCCTGGCATAGCTGCATGATGGCACCCACATACTCTGTGGTGACCATGATCTCTGCATCGACAAACGGCTCCTCCATGTACTCTATGGTGGATGGATCCGGCAGATTTGACGGATTGGTGAGCTCTATCACATTTCCATCGGTGGTATGTACCTTATATACAACACCAGGCGCTGTGGTTACCAGATCAAGGTTGAACTCTCTCTCCAGACGCTCCTGCACTATCTCAAGATGAAGCAGTCCAAGGAAACCACACCGGAATCCAAAGCCAAGAGCTATGGATGTCTCCGGCTCAAAGCTGAGCGCCGCATCATTTAACTGCAGCTTCTCAAGGGCATCCCTGAGGTCTGGATACTTTGCTCCATCTGCAGGATAGAGTCCGCAGTATACCATAGGCTGTGCCTTTTTGTATCCTGGAAGTGCCTCGTCACATGGCCTGTCCGCCTGTGTGACCGTATCGCCTACGGTTGTATCCTGTACATTCTTCAGGCTGGCTGTTATGTATCCAACCATACCGGCTGACAATTCATCGCATGGAACAAATCTTCCCGCTCCGAATATTCCAACCTCAACTACCTCTGCCTCTGCCCCCGTCGCCATCATCCTTATGGTGGTTCCCTTCTTCACGCAGCCGTCAAACAATCGACAGAATATGATAACTCCCTTGTATGAGTCATACAGACTGTCAAATATGAGTGCTTTGAGCGGAGCCCCCGGATCACCGTGCGGCGCCGGTATCTTTGTCACTATCTGCTCTAATACTTCCTCTATGTTTATTCCGTTCTTTGCCGATATCCTCGGTGCATCCTGTGCCTCTATTCCTATGACATCCTCTATCTCGTTCACAACCCTCTCCGGATCCGCTGACGGAAGATCGATCTTGTTGATGACCGGCATGACATCCAGATCGTGATCTATTGCAAGATACACATTTGCAAGAGTCTGTGCCTCTATTCCCTGTGCCGCATCCACGACAAGGATTGCGCCCTCGCACGCCGCAAGGCTTCTTGAAACCTCATAGTTGAAATCCACGTGTCCAGGAGTATCGATGAGATTGAATATGTATTCCTCTCCGTCTTTTGCATTGTATATGATTCTGACACACTGCGCCTTGATGGTTATTCCACGCTCCCTCTCAAGATCCATGTTGTCGAGGACCTGATTCTGCATCTCTCTGCTGGTGAGTGTTCCGGTCTTCTCGATTATACGATCCGCCAGAGTTGATTTGCCATGGTCTATGTGCGCTATGATACAAAAGTTTCTTATTTTGGACTGATCTATATGTTCCATGTATTCCCATCCTTATCTATATTCAGCCTTATGTGGCTGCTGTTCATTTTTTCACATTTGACGTTAATATAACACGTATACACATCCATCTGCAATAGCTTATGACACAAATTGATTCAAACAGCCTGACGGGGGCATACTACTCCAACAGGACTTTCGCAAGCATGGCGGCAAATGGGGCTATGGCATTTTGTTCTTCCTCCACGGTATTCGTCTGTGCACCTATCTCAGCAAGCATGGCATGCGGCATAAGATCCATGTTATACCTGCTTGTGCTTATATATATCTTTCTCATGATATCTCCATAATTTGCCCGGCCGGCAAGGTATGTCTGAAGTGAAAATGCCATATTGTCTACCTTGTTGTCATTGCGCCAGTAGTCCACATCATTGCCAGCCTCGTCTCTGCACATTCCATTTATGAGCATGATCTGTGCTGTAGGTCTGCCATCCACATCGGTCACAAGATGTACATCATCCGGTACTCCATCCCTGTGAAGATCTATCATCACTTCTATCTCAGGGTGTGCCTCAAGGATAGCCGCAACACCCTCTCTTGAGTAATCGTATGATGCGTTTCGGTCAAGCACGCCAGTCATCATGTCATACTCTGTAGTGTCATGATATACCGGTATTCCGTATGTTTCAGTCAGCACATCTGCCAGCTTATCTCCAAGGCCGATAACTGTGTCATCCACTTCCCCGGGCCTGGAATCCACAAAGCTCTCTGAACTGTGGGTGTGATATATAAGAACCTTATACCCTCCGGTGCTCATATCAAGACTTATGTCCTTGTCCAGAAGAGATTCCGCATCAAGTTCGTCGTTTTTCACACAGTCGGGATAAGTTATATTATAACAGTACGACCGCAGCGTATCTGAATCCATATCAATATATGAGCTCGTGATATCATTCATGGCTGATACCGGGATGACCTGCGCTGAATCTGAGGCTGTCTGTTCTGCCAATTTCTGATCTGATAATTTCTGTTCTGTATCATCCGCATCCGTACCAGTTCCATTTTCTCCTGATTCTGTGTCTGAAATCACACCATCATCATTTCCTCCGTATGTGCTGTCTTTCTTTTCTGCGGCAGAGCTGTCCTCACACATTTCTTTCACCTGTTCCTGCCAGAAATCCATATAACAGTATATATTATTTTCTCTGTTTACTCCGCTGTATGTCCCCACTTTCACAGCATTTGCCGAATCCCCATATATCAGATCGTACATATGCCTCCAAAGGTCATCCATCACACCGGTCCTGATAAACACACCGGCGCACACAATTATGCTCCACAAAAGTATATATACTGCTTTGATTCTTATTTTTTTCTCCGCCATAACCATACCTCTCTGAAATAAAACGATGGTCCACACTCCATTATTCAAATATATGAGCATCTGACATCATTCATTACAGTAATATGGTGTTCAAATTCATCTCCGCAATATATTTTATTTACATCACCAGTCCATTTATCGCTTCCGATATGGTATAACTTATTCTCTTCACCAATTCATCAATGTTTTTTGGCGTGACGAACATATCAGCCATGTCCTCATCCAGAAGATTGCACGCAATCTGATATCTCTGTCTGTCTGTGAACTCCTTCATTATTTTTCTTCCATAGGTTTCATTAAATGCATCCGCAACCTCATCCAGAGAATCGTCTATGATTGACGGTACCGCTATAACTGTAGGAACCCCAACTGCGATCACCTTTCTTCCCAGGGTGCTGCTGTTCAGAGACTTTCTGTTATTGCCTATACCGGAACCAGGACTTATGCCTGTGTCAGTCAGCTGGATGGTGCTGTTCAGCCTTCTGCTGCTCCTGGCCGCCAGTGCATCCACAGCCACAACCGCATCTATATTTATCTCACCGCATATGCCCCTTATGATATCCACCGTTTCTATCCCCGTCTGCGCCATCACCCCGGGACATATGGCGCTCATAAGCATTCTGGGGCTTTCCGGAGTCTCCAGATGTCTTGTCACATACAGGTTGTCAACCACAAGAGGTCCTATGGAATCAGGTGTCACCTGTCTGTTCCCGAGCCCTACAACAAGTATATTCCTGCAATCTCCAACAAGCTCCCCAAGTCTTCTTGTAACTTCCTCCATAAGAGGTTCATGTATGGTCTCCTCATAGCCCTTAAGCTTGTCGCACTCTATGGTTATATACTGCCCCATTGCCTTTCCAAGATTTTTCTCACCTGTTTTATCCGTGACACTTATTATTGTCGTTTTTATGCTCTTGTCCTCGTTCACCAATGTTTTAACCCTGACACCCGACATCTCCCGCTCATCTGCCACACTTTCCCGAAGTTCTATGGCAAGATCTGTTCTTATTTCTCTCTTCATGTCAACCTCCGCTCTATTTTCTACACAAAAATAAGATACCCCCATTGAAACATATTTATGTATTCAATGGGGGTATCTTATCACCTGTATAGTATCCGGGTTACATCACCTTTTTCAGTATTCTGTTGATCACTTCGGGATACCCGCAGATCCTCATGACCGGCGGATTCCAGGATAGGGATGCAGTCTGGTAAAAGCATGTCGACACGCCAACCTCTATGCCGCCTTCCATCTCTGATGATCTGACTATCCTTGCAAACTTCTTCTCGTTCTTTACAAGATCCCAGGCTGCCTCGCTGATGGTAAACTCCACCACAGGATAACCGCCCTCATATCCAACAACACGGGCGTCTTCCACATATGACAGTTCATCCTTCCAATATTCTACAGCTTCTTCTATTGATGCAAACATAGTATTCTCCTTATCAGTCAGTTGTTCTTTCTATTATCCCCATTCACCGGTACATTGTCAATCCGCGCACCACTGTGAATGTGTTCACTTTTATTAATTTTTGTTTTGTTGCAATATTTTTTTCTTTATTATTATACTGTTATTTGATATACTGACTTGAAGTGTATATTTTCAGACGGGATAAATCTGACGCAAATCAAGATTTTACTTATTTTCAAATATCCGGAATGAATATCGTAACCGGAACATTAAGGAGGTCTTTTTATGAATTTTACTAAACAGGGAGCTATCAAGGCTCAACGAGAACTTGTCTCTAAGCTCCCAAGGAACCAGCGCAAATTAAGCGTCTCTGTTTTCAAGACTATACTGGTTCTTATCCTTGCATTTGTTATCATCGGTGTAGGACTTGGATTTGGTGCCCTGAAGGGCATTCTTGACGACACACCGAATGTCAATGCAGAAGCTCTTATACCTACAGAGTTCAAGACTACTCTGTATTATCAGAATGGCAAGGAAGTTGCAACACTGGCAAACTTTGATTCCAACCGAGAATATGTATACTATGCATCTATTCCAACGGATCTGGTAAATTCATTTGTTGCAATTGAAGATAAACGTTTCTGGGAGCACAACGGTATCGATGTTCAGGGTATAGCACGAGCATTTGTACAGGGTCTGAAGAATGGAGGAAACTTTGACGAAGGTGCTTCCACTCTCACACAGCAGCTCATAAAGAACAACATATTCAACGTAGGACTGGATGAGACAACCTTCCTCGACAGACTTGAGCGTAAGGTTCAGGAACAGTATCTGGCTGTAGAGATGGAGAAGCAGATCAGCAAGGAATCCATAGTGGAATACTATCTCAACACCATCTATCTCGGCGAGGGATGCTACGGTGTTGAGACAGCTGCCAAGACCTATTTCAACAAGGATCTCGCCCAGCTCACAGTATCTGAGTGCGCTGTTTTAGCCGCCATACCTCAGAACCCTTCCAAATTTGATCCGGTTGAGAATCCTGATGAGAACGCAACAAGAAGAACTATGGTTCTTGACAGAATGCTTGATTCGGAATACATTACCCAGGCTCAGTATAAAGAAGCATTGAACGATAAAGTATATGACAGAATAGCTTCTATATCAAAGCAGGAATCAGAGGAAGAGACTGTTGATGTTAATTCCTACTACACAGATGAGGTCATCAAGCAGCTCCAGTCAGATCTGGTTGCCAAAGGTTATTCTGAAGACGACGCAGAATCTATGATCTGGTCAGGTGGACTCAGAGTTATGATCTGCCAGGATCCAGAGATTCAGGAGATCGCCGATTCAGTTGCGAACGATTCATCATACTGGCCTGATCCCGTATACCAGCTCAACTACGCACTTACCCTTGTAGACAAAGAGACAAAGATACAGACAAACTACAGTGTGGAGGATCTGGAAAGCTATTTCTCAGATCAGGAGGGCTATGACTTCAATGCCAGATTCAGCAGTGAAGAGGAAGCCAGACAATATGCAGACGAGTTCAAGGCTGCCATGGTTCAGAAGACAGGGGATGATGTATTTCTTGAAAGCTTTAAGCTCGTTATACAGCCACAGATATCGTACACACTCATGGAACAGAAAACAGGTCAGGTAAAGGCACTTGTCGGAGGTCGTGGCCAGAAGACTGAGAACAGATCATTCAACCGTGCAACTGAAGCCACAAGACAGCCTGGTTCATGTTTCAAGATCGTCGCAACATATCTGCCAGCCCTCGAGGCATGCAATATGTCCCTTGCAACAGTATATGACGACGCACCATTCTACTATGAAAACGGCAATCAGGTATTCAACTGGTACGGCGGCTACTGGGGTCCAAAGACCATCCGATACGCCATCATGGAGTCCATGAACATCATAGCTGTAAAATGTATCACAGATGTCACTCCGCAGCTGGCCTACGATTATCTGTTGAAACTCGGCTTCACAACACTTGTTGACAAGAAGACTGACAGTGACGGCATGATCCTGTCAGATATCAACCAGTCTCTCGCTCTCGGTGGTCTGACAAACGGAATAACGAACCTCGAGATCACTGCAGCATATGCCACTATCGCGAATAGCGGAAACTATATAAAACCTGTGTTCTACACAGAGGTATATGACCACGAGAACAATCTTATAATAGATAACAGAAAGCCAGAACAGACACGTGTAATATCAGAGCAGACAGCATGGCTTCTCACCAACGCCATGAGAGACGTTGTTACAAGCGGTACCGGAACCGCTGCTAATTCTTCCACCGGAATGTACACCGTCGGAAAGACAGGAACAACCTCTGGAGACTTTGATAACTGGTTCTGTGGATACAATCCATATTTCACGGCATCAATATGGCTTGGAAATGATGAGAACATAACCTACAGCCCAGGATCTCTCAAATGTACAATGTGGAGAGATATTATGGATCAGGTCATAGAGAAGAAGGGGCTTGACACATCGGCAACATTCCCGATGCCAGACGGAATCGTACAGGCTACTGTATGCTCTGACACAGGACTTCTTCCTTCAAATGGATGTCCTACAGTCACTGATTATTTTGATGCAAGCAAGATACCTACAAAGTACTGTCCTGGAGTCAAAAAAGTTGTAGTATGTAATGAGTCTCACATGCTTGCAAACAAAGAATGTCCTGAGACGACAACATATATCTACAAACTCGATGAGAACGGCGAATATGTGCTTGATGGTTACACCTGGGATCTGTCATTACTTAAGGAGCACTGTAACATACACGGTGACAAAGATGACGACAAGAAGACAACGAAAAAACGTAAGACAACGGCAAGCACTACTCAGGAACCTACAAGTGATGAGCCTACTTCAGAGGAACCTACTACGGACGAGCCTGTAACAGATGATCCTACTTCAGAGGAACCTACTACAGACGAGCCTGTAACAGATGAGCCTACTTCAGAGGAACCATCCACAGATGAACCTACTTCATCTGATATCATCACCACAGAGGAACCATCCACGGATGAACCACCCACGGATGACACCTCCGGTGAATGAAACTAATAATACGATTAAAAAAACGGACCGCCTTTCGGCGGTCCATTTTTTATTTGGTCATCTTCGGCTTGAATATCAGAGATGCAAGATATCCAAATATAAGAGCTGCTGAGCTTCCAACCGCAGCCATCTGGAAACCGCCTCGGAACAGACCTATAAATCCGTCCTTATCCACGGCTTCCGTTATTCCCTTCCACAGGTTATACCCAAATCCTGTAAGCGGTACTGATGCACCGCACTCAGCGAACTCGAGAAGCGGCTCGTAAAGTCCCAATGCCCCGAGAACAACTCCGGAACATACAAGTATAACCATTATCCTTCCTGGCATAAGCTTTGTCTTATTCATCAACAGCTGTGCAAGCACACAGATTATTCCCCCGACTACAAATGCTTTTACATAATCCATTTTCATCTCTCCTTTCTTATTGCCATAAACAAAAACCATAAAGTCAATATCACACTGCCATATTATATGTCATTTACAACATCATTTTCCTTTGTGTTCTATCATTACCGCATGTGCTATTCCCGGAATACTCTGCCCCTCATTGAAGCTTACCGTGGAAAGCAGAGCCCCCGTAGGAACAAAGAGTACCCTTTTCCACTCCCCGGCACTTATTTTTTTTAATATATATCCTGCGAGCACCGCTGCTGAACATCCACATCCTGATCCACCTGAATGAGTATCCTGCTCTTCATTGTCAAATATCTCTATGCCACAGTCCATATGATTTGATGATATATCTATATTGTTCATGTTTAACAGATCTATAAGTATGGTCTTTCCCACCTTCCCCAGATCACCTGTTATTATCCTGTCGTAATAAGACGGCTTTATGCCAAAGTCCTGAAGATTCTGGTATATGACATCCGCTGCTGCCGGGGCCATGCATGCCCCCATATTGAGAGAATCCTTGACTCCATAATCCACTATCTTACCTGTTGTTATACCTCTGATACATATGTCAGACTCCCTGTCTGACACCACAAATGCGCCGCTTCCCGTGACCGTCCAGGTGGATGACAGGGGACGCTGATTTCCGTATTCCAGTGGAAACCTGAACTGTTTTTCTGCGCTTCCATAATGACTGGATGCCTCAGCAATGACATTGTCCGCATACCCGGCCGCCACCGTCATTGAGGCAAGTGATAGCGCCTCACCACAGGTGGAACATGCCCCATAAAGTCCAAAAACCGGAATATCCATCTCCTTAACGCCGAATGTTGATGCTATAAGCTGTCCTAGAAGATCTCCCACAAACATATACCTGATATCCTCTTTTGAAATCCCGGCTTTCTGTATCGCCAATGTGATGGCCTGACGTACCATCTCACTCTCCCCTTCCTCCCAGGAATCCTTGCCAAATGTTGCATCTTCGCTCACGCGGTCAAAGAATCTTGCCATAGGTCCATCTATCTCTTTGGGACCTGCCACTGAAGCCGCACCTATGATATATGGTGCATTTTCAAATCTTATACTCTGCTTTCCTTTTTTTTCGATCATATTACGACTCCCTTTTATTTGTTTTGTTTCCTGTTTTTAGCATCCGCATATATATGGCAATTTATTCTGGCAGTATTTGTTATATGTGCCCTATGGACAAATTCTGATATTTGCTTTAACATATCTAAAGCTGCATATAAATCAAACAATAAAAATGATTGGAGAACGATAGTGGACTACACTAAAGAATATTGGATAAATTGTTTCAACAGATGTATACGATACTCGAAGACATTTATAAAATGGATCATATTCTCACTTATCATGGGAACCATATGTGGGCTTGTTGGCACTGCATTCCATATATGTGTAGAATATGCCACTGGTTTTCGTGAGAGCAATCACAGCATAATATATTTCATGCCACTTGCTGGAATAGTCATTGTTTTCATATACCGCATATGCGGAATAAGGCACTCCAAGGGAACAAACCTCGTCATAGGTTCCATCAGAAGCGTCGAAGATGAGATACCATCACGTATGGCCCCTCTCATCTTCATATCCACAGTCATCACACACCTCTTCGGTGGATCGTCAGGCCGTGAGGGTGCCGCACTCCAGATAGGCGGAAGCATAGGCGTATCCATAGGCAAAATCTTGAAACTTGATGACAGTGACAAACACATCCTCACACTGTGTGGTATGAGTGCCGTATTCTCAGCACTGTTCGGTACACCTATAACTGCAGCCCTGTTCAGCATGGAAGTTATCAGTATCGGTATACTGTACTACTGCGCATTTGTGCCATGCCTGTTCTCGTCGGTTATATCTTATGTTATAACCAGAAAGCTGCATATAGTACATGATCACTACAGCATAGCCGGCATGCCATCATCACTTGATCTCATTCTCGTGCTCAAAGTCATTGTACTGGCGATCATGTGCGCAATCCTAAGCAGTCTGTTCTGCATATTTATGTCCGTTGTACACAAGCTTTTCCGCAAATACTTCAAAAACCAATATGTGAGGGTTTTTGCGGGAGGTGTAATGCTTGTCATTCTAAACATCGTTTTGAACACAACAGACTACAACGGTACAGGTATGAATATTATATCTCAGGCTCTGGGCGGACAGGCCAAACCCGCAGCCTTTCTCCTGAAAGCATTATTTACGGCTATCACGATAGGATGTGGCTTCAGAGGCGGTGAAATTGTTCCATCATTCTTTGTCGGTGCCACCTTTGGATGTGTGACCGGTGGGCTCATGGGCATGGATCCCGGATTTGCTGCCGCACTCGGAATGGTATGTTTCTTCTGCGGAGTTGTAAACTGTCCGCTCACATCCCTCTTCCTCAGTATAGAGCTGTTCGGAGCACAGGGCATCATGTTCTTCACCATAGGCTGTGCCGTGAGCTATATGCTCTCAGGATATTACAGTCTGTACAATGAGCAGAAGATCATATACTCAAAGCTCAGACCACACTACGTGAATCTGTACACTAATCAGGAGATAAAGACGCGTGAGCCCGGATTTCTTGAAGGACTGCTCCGGATACGCGAGGACGATTCCGATGATATAGAATAAACAGATTTAGAATAACAGATATAGAATAACAAAAGTACCAGAATCATGTCGCATAATAATATTATGAAACATGGCTCTGGTACTTTTTAATTGCATATCCTCTGTTCAAGAATACTTATTATCAGTTCTATTGTTCAATATTACTTATTATCAGCTCTATTCATCGGAAGAATCATCGCTCTCCGTGTCGTCTTCAGCGTCCGGATCCTCTGCTTCACCATCACCTTCAGACGTCTTATCAGCAGACGAATCTCCGCCATCTGATTCTGATTTATCCTCTGTGGTATCGCCATCAGTCTTGTCTGTCTTCTTGCTGTCCTTCTTAGGAAGCTTTCCTACCTTGTACACCTCATCACGTTTTGAGTACACACTGACAGCCTCAGGGTTGTCTGATATAACGTTTCCATCAGCATCGTACACTCTCCTGTAAGACTGAATCGTGAGTCCCTCTATACCTACGGTGTCAAGCACCTGCTCGTCCTTGCCAAGTGTCTTATCCAGCTCATACTTTGTCTCGTATGGCTCTGTCTCAAGTGTCTCCGTATAAAGCTCTACGCTGAACGGCTCTGTGACGGTTCCCCATATCGTACATGAAGTGCTGTAGCCATCATACGATGTGCTTATCTTTATCGGATAATCAGTGTCATTTGTAAATATAAAATCGCATCCGCCCCATGCGACTGTCGCATCGAGTCCGGCAGGTACATATGATGACGGATATGGATGGCAATGCCTTTCATCTATCTCAAGATTTGCATACAAACACGCCATATACATTGTGGATGATACCTGACAGATTCCTCCGCCCATGTCCATTACTGACTGACCATCTGCATATGACGGTCCAGGGAGAAAGCCTCTCTCCTCGGTCAGTTCTCCAACACCCTCATTGTAGGAAAACGACTCACCAGGCATCAATATCGTTCCATCACAATACTTAGCTGCAAGCTCTACATTTGTCTTTCTGGCATCAGAACCCTCAACCTCTGTGCTGTAACTGCTGATCTGGTCCCTGAAAAGAAGTGACTTGTATTCATCTGTGGTCATCTCCGCCTTGGTGTATGTAAGTGGGATACTGATCTGCTCGCCCTGTTTGGCCGCTGCCAGGGACGCTTTTGCCGCATCCAGATCAAAATCCACTCCATCCTGAGCCTCCACCACCTGGTAGTCCTTGTCCGGATCAAGGGTCGGATCCTGAGCCTCCCTGTGAACCTTTGCATACACCTTATCCATATCCACATCTATAGCTATGACCGGACAATCGATAACTGTGCTGTAGTCCCCAGACTCTATATTCTTCACTATATCAGATGTGAGCTTGTCAGTGTCAACTGTATAGTCACCGCTTCCCTTTGTAACAAGCAGCTTGCCATCCTGTATAGTGTAGCCGTCCCCCTGACTGAGATCGGCTTTCATCATGTCGCTGCTTTCCACTGTACTTGATATAGCGCTGCGATCAGCAACTCCAGGATACACGTCAAATGAACTCTGAACTATATGCGACTCCAGAAATCCGTACCCTCTTCTCCAAAATCTGTGTGTGTCATCCTGGATCTTCTGCACAGCCTTTTTTGCATCCATGTCAAGTGAATCTGCAACGCTTAATTTGTATGTCTTGTCCTCAAGCTTAACTTCAATCTCTGCTTTGCTGTAAGTATCCTTAAAACCCTTCTCTATGGCTTCTGCCGCCGCATCAGCCTTCATTCCGCTCACATCTATACCATTTATAGTTGTCTTGCCATAAAACGAACGGTTGCCGACAAATGCACATATGATCGCATAGAATAATACCACAAACACTGCAGTTAAAGCCCAGCTCAGGGCCTTGTACTGAATCTGCCTTTTTCTCCTCTGTCTCTTAGACATTCGTCTTTTCTCTGTCATACGTATGCTTCCTTATCTTCTATCCTTACCCTGCTTCTACATTCCCCTCATCTTATAGAACAGATACTCCCGTCCAAGCTCTGAGTACAGCTTTTCCACAGTCCATGATCTGTTCGTATCTGTTGCCACGGACTTGAGCTTTACCGGTTCTATTCCAGAAGCCTTATATCTCGCCAGAAAGTCATCAAGCTCCCTGCTGCCAAATCCACTGAAAATAATCATATCCAGATTCAGGCTGCGGCCGGCTTCCTCAGTCTTTCCTTTATCCAAATGACCATCTGGTGATATCAGCTCCCCTACGGAATAGCCATACTGCCACGGCAAAAGCTCCGTCATCTCTGCTCCCATAGCTGCACATATATCATGGACAGCCTTCTTTTTGTCATCAGGTAAATTAACTGTCAATATCTTTTTCACAGCTTTTCTCCTTGTAACTTTTTAAGTATCAGTTGTCTGTTATCCTTAAATCTATAGATTATTATGGGTATTTTTGAGATATTGTCAACCAATGATTGCAAATTATTACATATTTTAGTCACATGAACAATCATCTTACCATATCGACACTATCCAATATATTATACCAAGCAGCCAGCTTGTAAATATACCGTATAGTATAACCGGTCCCGCTATGGTAAACGCCTTTACTCCCTTTCCAAATACTTCGCCCTCTGTCTGGAATTCCACAATAGGTGCACACACACCATTTGCAAATCCTGTTATAGGAACAAGGGCTCCGGCACCTCCGAATTTTGCTATCTTCTTATAGATATTGAGACTTGTAAGAATAACACTCGCAAGGACGAGCAGCAAAGACACATATGCATATGCCTCATCTTCTTTCACATCCATATTAAGCAACACCTCAAATATTATCTGCCCCACCGTGCAGATCACGCCCCCAACGAGAAATGCCCACAGACAGTTTCTCGGCACACTTGATGTAGGCGTCACAGCCTCCACATATTCATTATAATCACTTTCCATTGGTTCAAACTTCATGTTCTCATCCTCCTTTACATTATTTCAGGAAATATTTTTTTGCGCTTACTTAAAACTTTGCTTATTAAACCCATACTTAAAACGCTACCCAACTATCACACTTATGACAGAACCAACCAGCTTTCCTGCGGCAAGACCGTAGATGACATATGGCATATTTCTCCTGACGCTGAATCTTCTCGACGCTATCGGTATGACGTTCAGTACCTCCGTAAGCGCCCCGGCGAGACAGCCAACAAATATTCCGCCGAACAGGCATATCACTGTATAACCTACCCATGTTATATGAAGCGGAATATTGAACACATAGAAAAGATTTGCCAGGGATGCGCCATATGCCAGCAGACACTCAATCAGCATGTAGTGTCTGGCTCCCTTCACCTTCTCAAGCAGCTTTGGAAATATTCCTATCATAGATATGAATGCGAAATATCCCCCGGAAATAGCCACGCCGCTGGCAAGACATACGGTTCCAAGAAGTACATACCTAATCAACATCCCTCACCGCCTTCTTTCTCTCAGAATCCGTTATAACAGTCTGATTTACTTCCTGTTCATACTGTCTCATCTGAACCTGGAGAGGAGTAGGGTCATCTGTGAACTTCTTCCTCGCCCCATGGTTGAAAAATATGATTATACCTATAAAGAGTCCCAGAGAATATGCGATACCGGCCACGGGATATTCCTTCTCAGTCTGCCCTACAAATATGTTCTTCATCACATCCAGCTGCCCAACCATGTTTACATCAGAGTTGTACGACATGATAGAGAATCCGGCTCCAAAGAATGCCACGAAACATATCAGTACAAATTTCAGTATCTGTTTCGCCTTATCACCCGTATCGTATGTTCTGTAATATACAACCACCTCTGTTGCCCCAAGCGGCATGACTGCGCAGTCAGGGAAGCTCTGATGTATGAGCTGTAGGATATACATGACCGATATAACCTGCTGCTCTTTACTCCCCGAAAAACTCATAAGCTCCAGCTTCTCCACACCAAATTTGAGATCAGCATTTGCACTGAGTACCTTCGCCACATCCTTAACCTTTACTTTTTTCTTATCAGCAAGACAGCTCTCTGACAGTTTCAAATACACAATATCAGCCATATACATTTCCTCTACTATTCACATCACAGATATCATGATCTGTTTCTTTTATGAATAGTCTGTCCATGTATATGGCTGATATTATGCCAGTTTATTCCTTTTTCATTTTTGTATTATCTTTTTCATTTTTATTTTGGGGGATTCTGCACAAGTCTTCATGCGGAACCTTTGCCACATTCCTCCCCATATTCACGCCGGAGTCTTTCAAGTATCTTCTTCTCCATCCTGCTCACCTGAACCTGACTGAGCCCCATCAGACGTCCGATCTGTGCCTGTGTCTTATTTTCAAAATATCTCATCTTTATGATCCTCTTTTCCCCCTCCGTCAGAGCATCCAGCATCTCCTCCACATACAGGTGCTCTACTATCTTGTCACTCTCCGATGTCCTAAGTGTGTCCTCATGTACATCATCTATACACGTTATGTCCGCCGCAGCCTCCATAGCCATGACCAGTTCCTCTGATGTAGTCCCTATAGCACCGCATATCTCATCGATGGTTGGTTCCATTCCATGTGCCTTCTGCATATCCTGTATGTACTTCTCAGCCCTGTAGTGGACAGTTTTCAGATTTCTGCTTATCTTAACCATGCCATCATCCCTCAGAAACCGCCTTATCTCGCCCTGTATCAACGGAACTGAGTATGTTGAGAGCTTTACATCATAATCCATATCAAAGCGGTCTATGGCCTTCATAAGGCCTATCAGGCCTATCTGTATAAGATCCTCCAGTTCCTGCCCTCTTCCGGCATATCTTCTTGCCACACTTATCACAAGTCCCATATTGTCAGTTACAAGCCTGTCCCTGGCTTCCCTGTCGCCTTCTTTTGCAAGTTTCAGCAAATGAAGATTGTCCGCCATCAATACATCTCCTGACCTCTACCTATAATCTTTGTCATCGTAACTGTCGTTCCCACGCCTAATCCGGAATCCACATGAAGACTGTCCATGAAAGCCTCCATAAATGAAAACCCCATACCGGATCTGCTGCCATCCGTGACTGTCGTATACATAGGCTCCATGGCTTTATCTATATCTGCAATACCGCATCCCTGATCCGACACCTCAACATGTATGGTGCGGTCCTCTATGTACGCCTCCACTCTTATGGTTCCATCACCGGACCCATAACCGTGCACTATTGAGTTTGTAACCGCCTCCGACACCGCAGTCTTCACATCCTCAACCTCACTTAATGTCGGATTGATCCTTGTCATCATAGCTGCGACCACAACCCTCGCAACAGCTTCATTTCTTGCATCACATCCAAATTCAATACTCAGTCTGTTCTTATCCATATCTTCTACTCTCCTTGTTTTTTTGTTCATCTTATATCCATGTCATATCCGTCCTGCCTGCTCTCAAGCCTCGAGGCTATCCTGTATATCCCCGACATGAGAAGGATCTTATCCATTCTCTTATTTACATTCATCACGCCGATACTTCCTCCTCTGTCCTGCAGCTGTCTGAACCTTCTGGTTATCAAACCGATACCTGAGCTGTCCATGAAGGTCGTCCTGCTGAAATCAAATATAGCATGCCTGACTACCTGGTCTGAAAATACTTCTTCTGTGCCCTCCGTCATCTTGCCCGCTGTATAATCATCGATCTCCCCTGGCATATAAACTATCACAGTATCACCCATTCGCTCATACATATTCATATACATCTCCTCCAATCCTGAACATCAGCACTTTATAAGCCTCCTTCGGCGAGAGCTGATGATGTATGTAACATATATAAAAAATAAAGGAAGACAACTATAGCAGTCATCTTCCTTTGTACTTTATATTTACTTATATCATCTGGCATATATATGCTACTGTCCTTCTCCGGTATCAGTTCCGTCCGCCGAACCGTCTACAGCGCCATCCCCTGTTCCATCATATGAGGTGTCTGCACCTGTATCACCTGTGCCGTCCCATGAGGCATCTCCGGTTCCGTCTGTGCCATCCCATGAGGCATCGCCAGCGCCATCTGTACTATCTGTTCCATCTACAGAACCATCACCTGAATTGTCAGTTCCATCATATGATGTGTTATCACCAGTGTCTCCAGAGAAATCTGTTCCATCTGCCGATGTATCAAGCGATCCATCTGTATTTGAATTATCTGCTGATGTATCAGCAGTCGTTCCATCACCTGCACTGCCATCCTGTGCTCCATCGGCACTGGTCTGTGTTCCATTTGCACTGGTCTGTGTGGCAGCCTTATTCTTACCAGCCTCGATCGCATCAGCATCAGCATAATCACATGCCACTGTGTAATATACTGAATTTGGACAGTTCTCAACTAACTGGTTAAACACAAGTGTAGCATTGTTGTTATCCGAGAGTTTCAGATAACACATCGCCTTGTAATAAAGTGCAACATCGCTGTTTGGATTGTCCTGCAGCACCCTGTTCAGATCATCTATGGCCGCCTCGTAAGTCATCGCCTCATACTTGTATATGGCTGACTGTACTCTGGCTTTGTTGTCATCAGACAGTATCTGCGCTGAATAGTCACCATACTTATCTATCTGCGACTGAAGGTTCTTCGTCTCAGTCTCAGCATTTGTAAGCTTCGTATTAAGAGAATCAACCTGTGCCTGAAGCTCAGATATAGACACATTCTTATCCGCTATCTCCTGACTGAATGTAACTTTCAGATCACGCTCTGAATTCGTCGCTGCCTTATCACGATGAGGTATTATAAGTGTCCACATGGCAGCAAGTCCAAGCACAACTCCGGCAATGATATATGCTATGGAATACTTGTAAAAGTTTATATCCTTATACCTTCCAACCGGGATTGGATCCCCGTCAAAATCAACTTCACTCTGACCTGCCAGAAGCTTCTTCTGGTCATCCATAAACAGAGAATCAACATCATACTCATCCTCAGGATAATCTCTGAAATTCATGATCTCCTCGTCAGTATGACCCATCTCGTTAAAATATCTGACTGCGACAGGATTTGTCCTGTCTATCTTGATCACACGCTTTAGCGCTTTCCCAGCCTTATCATTTCTTCCTTCATCTATAAACAACAGTGCCAGAAGCAGGTATCCCTGTATGAATCTCGAATTATCTGAAAGAACTTTTCGAAGCTGTATAAATGCCAGATCCTTGCTTCCCTGCTGCGCATACACAAGTGCCTGATTATATTTCCTGGTCACATTGTTTACAGCCTCCAGCCTGTGAGGATTGGATTTGATCTCTTTTATATAACGCTTCGCCACGTTCTTGCCATCAAAATAATTGACACTTACAACCCAATGACTAAGTGCCTGCACTATCTCTCCTGTCTCATAGTATACAAGTCCCAGAAGATTCCTCGCATCTATATTCATCTTGTCATATTTAAGAGCAAGCTTCAGTGCCTCCTCAGCACCTGTCATATCTCTCACCCTTGCCTTGTCCAAGCCAATATTGTAATAATATTTTGAAGAATTGAGGGCTTTATTCACGTAATCTATCTTAAGACCGCATCTGGTACAATATCCGGTGACGGCTATTGCTCCACCGCAGTGCTTACAATTCAGTACATCTGCCATAATCTAGTCTCCTGATCTAATTGTATTCTCTACTTCTCAGCTTCCTTTGCAACTCTCATCATCTCCTGCATAATATCCATTATGTCCTTGAGATCATTGTTATATATGGCATCCTCAGCCTGATCCAGCTCAAGAGCCGGCTTAAATCTCTTTATCTCTTCATCAAAATTGATCATGTTTATTCCTCCATCTCTTGACACCACCGACCAGATACAGGGATCCGACACAATATATATATGTGTCATCCCGACCTGCCCTGTGTGCCACAGCCATATCCATGGCATCGTCTATCACATCACAGACTGCAACCGGTGCATCAGTGTGTTCCCTGAATATGCTGGCAAGTCTGCCTGCATCCGCCTTTCTGCTGCCATCCACACTTGTGACTATTATCTCATCCCATCGCACCTCATCTGCCAGCATACTTATCATGGAATCATATTCCTTGTCCTTCACCGCTGCAAATACGAGTATCTTCCTGCCATCACTGTAAAGTGATCTGATGGTATCTATATATGCCCTCACAGCTTCGACATTGTGTGCTCCATCGACGTATATATGTGGTGCTATCTCCTCCATCCGTCCTTCCCAGTAGAATCTTGCCAGAGCAGTCCTGACAATAGGCTCGGTCTCATCCGATCTGCCATGCGACTTCATGTGCATATAAAATGCCATCACAGCCAGACTCACATTCTCTATCGGGTACAGGGATGTCTACTGTATCTTCAAATTGCAATAACTATAATACCGACTATACAATGAAAAATCAATGGTTTTGTTCCCCAAATGATTTATTATATAGTCTGCTTTTTCGACCGGAATAATAGCTGAATCATGTGATTTTGCAATATCTTCTATAACATTTGCAGAAAGATCATCCCGGTGGAAATAAATGACAGGAATCCCCGTTTTGATTATCCCGGCCTTCTCAGCTGCGATCTTTTCTATGGTATCTCCAAGATATTCCATGTGATCCATTCCAACAGACGTTATAATGCTAAGTTCCGGTATGACAACGTTTGTAGCATCAAGCCTTCCGCCCATGCCGGTCTCGTATACAACCACGTCACACTGTTTCTCTCTAAAGTACACAGCAGCCATGGCAAACATCACCTCAAAGAATGAAGGATGCACATCAAACTTCTCCTTAACCGTCTCAAATGCAGTTACAAAATCTTCATCAGATATATTTACACCGTTTATCTGTATCCTCTCGTTTATGGACACCAAATGCGGCGACGTGAAAAGCCCAACTTTATATCCTGCCTCCATGAGCATCTGCGATAACGCCCTGCACGTGGAACCTTTACCGTTCGTTCCCGCCACATGGATACAAGGAACCGCCTTCTCGGGATTCCCCAAACGGCACAAAAGACTGGAAAGGTTCTCCTTGCCAATCTTCTGCGCAAAAAGCGGAATACCCAAAATATAATCTACAGTCTCTCTGTAATCCGCCATCCTGATTCTCCTATCTATTATCTACTTTCTCAGGGTAGAGGTCGTGGTTTGCCAGACGGTTCCAGGCAACCTCCTCCCACTTCGTTCCCGGTCTGCCGTAGTTGCAGTATGGATCTATGGAGATTCCTCCCCTTGGTGTGAACTTGCCCCACACCTCTATATACTTAGGATCCATCAGCTTTATGAGATCCTTCATGATAATGTTCATGCAGTCCTCATGAAAGTCTCCGTGATTTCTGAAGCTGAACAGATACAGTTTCAGTGATTTGCTCTCGACCATCTTCGCACCCGGCACATATGATATATACACCGTTGCAAAATCCGGCTGTCCTGTGATAGGGCACAGACTTGTAAACTCCGGACAATTGAACTTTACAAAGTAGTCGTTATCTGGATGCTTGTTGTCAAATGTCTGAAGCATCTCAGGTGCATAATCCATGCTGTACTTTACATCTTTATTTCCGAGGAGGGTTACTCCCTCCATCTCTTCTTTACTTCTTCCCATTATGGTCTCCTATATTACTTTTATACTGATCCAGTATTTTTCAGGATCATAAATCTTGTTTCTATTATCTGCTTATTCCGTTATCTGCTTATAATAACTCTTACTGCTCCTGCAGGGCTTCTTCCACTGATTTGATGAGCAGCTTCACAGCCTCATCACAGTGCTCTTTTGTAACTATAAGAGGCGGTGCAAGCCTTATGATGCTGTCTCTTACTGCTGTTATGAGAAGCTTGTTCTCAAGCGCTCTGTGCTTTACCTCAAATGCGATAGGCTTGTTGAACTCAACTCCTACCAGAAGTCCACGTCCTCTGATCTCCTTTACACAAGGGAGTGCCTTGAGCGCCTCCATGAAGTATGCTCCTGCTTCCTTTGCATTCTCATAAAGCTTGTTGTCAAGTATCTCATCTATCTCTGCAAGTGCAGCTGCACAGCACACAGGATTTGCCGCATATGTTGATCCGTGTGCACCAGGTGTAAATGCTGATGCAATCTTTGCACTTGTACACATGGCACCTATTGGCATGCCGCCTCCGATGGCCTTCGCCATAGATATCATATCAGGCTTTACGCCGTAGGTCATATAAGCCATGATATCTCCGCATCTTCCCCATCCGGTCTGAACCTCATCGAACATGAGCAGCATGTCCTTCTCGTCACAGAACTCACGGAGTCCTTTGAGGAATTCAGGGTCTGCGGGATATACACCGCCCTCGCCCTGTACAGGCTCCACCATGATTCCTATGGTGTTCTCGTCGCATTTGCTCTTGAAGTCCTCAAGATTGTTATACTCTGCATATGTGAATCCCGGAAGAAGTGGGGCAAATCCCTTGTGGCACGCCGAATCAGGCTGTCCTGTAGCTGACAGTGCACCGTATGTTCTTCCGTGGAAGCTGTTCTTTGCTGTCACGATCTTGTATCTGTCCGGCCCGTAGTTGTCCACACCATACTTTCTCGCCATCTTGATCATGGCCTCATTGGCCTCCGTTCCCGAGTTCTGGAACACTATCTTCTCCATGCCTATGGTGTCACACACCTTCTTTGCAAGGAGTATCATCGGCAGTGTGTATGCATAATTGGACGCATGTATTACATTTGAAGCCTGATCAGCTATGGCCTTTGCGACCTTCTTGTTGGCATTTCCTGCACTGCTTACTGCTATGCCTGCGAAGAAGTCAAGGTACCTGTCGCCGTTATCTGCGTACACATACATGCCATCACCCTTCTCCTCTATGAACTCCCATCTTCTGGACTGCTCTGCCAGATATGTATCTACTATCTCTAAAAGTTCTTCTCTTGTATAACCTGATTCACTAACCTTCATCATTCTCTCCTTTTGTATACTCTCTGGTATATCTAAACTCTAAACTGCCCTCTCTATCCCGAAATGCAGATATTTATCAGCATCTGACTAATCCGGCCATATCATAACAGGCGTTCCGCATACATTATATACACAAAGCCCGCCACTGGCAAGCATTCGCGAAGTATAACGGCAAATTGGCTTCAACCATGTTAAAAGGACTGTGCCGTGAGGTACATCTCAAAGCACAGCCCTTTTAAATTTATGCAATTATTCTGTATTATCTTGCAAACTGGGAATTGTACAGATTTGTGTAGAAACCGCCTTTTGCAAGCAGTGACTCGTGATTTCCCTGTTCGATGATGTGTCCATCCTTCATGACCAGGATGACATCCGACTCCTTTATGGTTGACAGTCTGTGAGCAACCACAAAGCTTGTTCTGCCCTTCATCATCTTGGCAAATGCTCTCTGTATCCTTATCTCAGTTCTTGTATCTATGGATGATGTTGCCTCATCCAGTATGAGCATAGGTGGAAGATCCAGCATAACCCTGGTTATACATAGGAGCTGCTTCTGTCCCTGTGACAGATTGCCGCCGTCCTCTGTTATATATGTGTTATAGCCATCAGGAAGTCTCTTGATAAAGCTGTGTGCATGTGACTGCTTTGCAGCTTCGATGATCTCCTCATCCGTTGCGTCCGGTCTTCCGTATGCTATATTGTCCCTTATCGTGCCGCTCTTAAGCCAGGTCTCCTGGAGTACCATTCCGTAGTTGCCGCGGAGGCTCTTTCTTGTGACCGCTCTTATGTCATATCCATCCACGGATATGCTTCCGGCATCCACATCGTAGAATCTCATGAGCAGGTTGATGACTGTACTCTTACCACAGCCTGTAGGTCCCACTATTGCTATTCTCTGTCCGTTCTTCACGTTCAGATTGAGGTTCTTGATGAGCTCCACATCTTTGTTGTATGAGAAGTCAACATTCTTAAGGTCCACCTCACCGTGAACGTCTGTGAGCTCGTGTGCGTCAGCAGGCTCTGCAGCCTCTGAGTCCTCGTCTATAAGCTCAAACACTCTGGCTGCGGATGCCAGCGCGTTTTGAAGCTCTGTGACAACGCCTGATATCTCATTGAACGGCTTTGTATACTGATTTGCATAGCTCAGGAAACTTGTGAGCTGTCCAACTGATATGAAGCCCTTTATAGCTGTTATGGCACCTATGATTCCAACGCCTGTGTACACAAGGCTGTTGACAAATCTTGTACTAGGATTTGTTATTGATGAGAAGAATGTAGCCTGAAGTCCTGCCACATTAAGTCTTCCATTGACCTCCTGGAATCTGTCGCAGGTCTCATCCTCCATGGAGAATGCTGTGACTACCTTCTGGTTCTCAACCATCTCATTTACAAGGGATGTGAGTTCACCCTTGATCTCAGCCTGCTTCTTGAACATACTGTATGTTCTCTTTGCTATGAATGACGCAACGAAGAGTGATACCGGAGTGATACATACGACCACAATGGCTATGATCCAGTTGATCGACAGCATGAAGCACAGTGTTCCTACTATAGTCATAACTCCTGTGAATAACTGTGTAAATCCCATCAGAAGTCCGTCTGAGAACTGGTCTACGTCAGCTATGATCCTGCTGACTATGTCTCCGTGTGTATGTGAATCCACATATGAGAGCGGCAGGCTGCCAAGCTTCTCATATGTCTTTGTTCTGACATCATTTACCACCCTGTATGTGATCATGTTGTTGAGCACGTTCATGATCCACTGTGCAACAGCCGTTATAACTACCACAATCACAAGCTTTGCCAGCATTCCTTTGAGTCCTGTAAAATCTACTTTTCCCGGTCCAACAACCCTGTCAACTGCGTGTCCCATGATGATAGGTGCATACAGTGTGAGCACGACCGATATGGCTGCACATATGAGAGACAGAACCACAAGGAACCTGTATCTCTTGATATACTTCAGTATTCTGAGTATTGTCTTTTTATTTATTGATTTGTTCCCTTTATCTTTACTCATGAGCCAGTTCCTCCTCCGAAAGCTGCGACTGACATATCTCCCTGTATACCTCACAGTCAGAGAGCAGCTGCCTGTGAGTTCCTATTCCGGCTATCTGACCATCATCCATGACGATGATTTTATCCGAATTCATGATTGTTGACGCTCTCTGTGACACGAGGAATACAGTCATGCCCTTTGTCTTCTCCCTGATCGCTTTTCTGAGAGCCGCATCAGTTGCAAAATCCAGCGCCGATGCGCTGTCATCCAGTATCAGTATCTCAGGCTTTCTGACGACCGCTCTGGCTATGGTAAGTCTCTGCTTCTGTCCACCCGACAGGTTCTTGCCCCCCTGGGTGATCTTGAAGTTTATTCCATTCTCCTTGCCGTCCACGAACTCCTTGGCCTGGGCTATCTCAAGCGCATCGTCTATCTCTGCTTCAGTCGCATCCTGCTTGCCCCATCTGATATTGTCTGCTATGGTTCCGGCGAACAGCACAGCCTTCTGCGGTACCACTCCAACCTTATGTCTGAGCTCGTCCAGGGTGTAGTCCTTTACGTCAACTCCGTCTATGCACACGCTTCCCTGACTCGCATCATAGAATCTCGGTATCATGTTGACCAGGGAACTCTTTCCTGATCCTGTACCGCCTATGATTCCCACAGTCTCACCCGGTGCCACGTCAAATGTTATATCTGACAGTGAATCTGCTCCGGCTCCGGCATATCTGAGGTTGGCATCCCTGAAGCTTACCTTTACGGCATTTTCAGATGATCCTGCTGTCTTGCCTGATCCATCTGTTATGGATGGCTGCTGATCCATGACCGCATTTATTCTCTTTGCACAGGCAACAGCCTTGGTTATGGTCACAATGAGGTTTGCAAGCTTGATGAGCTCAACCAGTATCTGTGACATATAGTTGACAAGTGCGACGACCTTACCCTGTGTGATTATTCCTGCATCTGTCTGTCCCGCTGCAATCCAGATGATAGCTGCAGTTGAAAGATTGATTATCACGTAAGTTACAGGATTCATAAACGCTGATATACGTCCTGCAATGAGCTGGAACTTCATCAGGTCATCTGTGGACTTGTCAAACTCTTCAAATTCCTTGTTCTGTCTGTTGAAGGCCCTTATAACTCTTGCACCTTCAAGCCCCTCACGGGTGAGCAGAGTAACTTTGTCCAGCCTGTTCTGAACCTTTTTAAACAACGGAATGCTGAGTGCCATGACACCGAACACAACTAAAGAAAGTGCAGGTATAGTGACAACAAATGTCATAGCGGATTTCACATCTATGGTGAACGACATGACCATGGCACCGAAAACTATGAATGGCGAACGGAGGAACAGTCTGAGTACCATGTTGACTCCTGTCTGTACCTGATTCGTGTCACTGGTCATTCTGGTTAGCAATGTTGATGTTCCTATACTGTCTATCTCTGTGTATGAAAGTGATGTGATATGCCTGAACAGATCATTTCGAAGCGCTGTTCCAAATCCTGTTGCAGCCTTGGCTGAAAAATACTGGGCGGTGATAGAACACACCAGACCGATAATTCCCAAAAGTATCATGACAAGGCACATCTTCACAACATAGCTGATGTCCCGTCCTGCTATACCCACATCAATGACATTCGCCATGACGATCGGGATAAGCAATTCAAATGTCGCCTCCAGCATCTTAAAAAGAGGGGCAAGTACGGACTCTTTCTTATAGTCCTTAAGATATCTAAGTATTCCTTTCATCTCTTCTCCTAACAATACTCATTCCGTATATAACAGACACAGCTACCACTCCTGTCGTCATCACTCAAATAGAACTTCCACACCATATATAAGGTGCGGAAGTTCTATTTTAAGCTATGCTGCAATGGCGCTGATCATCTGATTAATTGTCTGTTATCAATGTTATCATATTCCTTGCAATTATATATCAGTCCTCATCATCCTCTTCCGGAAGATTTGCATTGTGATATACTGCCTGAACGTCATCGTCCTCCTCAAGCATATCTATAATCCTTGTGAACTTCTTGACAACCTCAGGATCATCTATATCAACATAGTTCTGAGGTATCATTGTGAGCTCAGCCTCAGCCATCTTTATGCCTTCCTTCTCAAGGCTCTCTCTTACCTGTGAGAAATCCTCAGGTGCTGTGATGATCTCGTAGCTGTCATCCTCGTCTGAGAAATCCTCAGCTCCTGCATCCAATGCCATCATCATGAGGTCGTCTGCATCCATATCACAGTCTTCCTTTGCAATGATGATCTGTCCCTTGTGATCAAACATATATGATACACAGCCAGTTGTACCTACGTTACCGCCACCCTTTGTGAAGCAGTTACGGACATTGGCTGCTGTTCTGTTCTTGTTGTCTGTAAGAGTGTCTACTATGATGGCGGTACCATTAGGACCGTAGCCTTCATATGTATTCACTACGTAATTTACTGAATTGGCATCTCCTGCTGCTCTCTCGATACCACGCTTGATAGTATCGTTAGGCATGTTGTTCGCCTTCGCCTTGGCGATTACGTCACGAAGCTTACTGTTGTTCTCAGGATTCGCTCCGCCTTCTTTTACTGCTACTACGATCTCCTTACCAATGATTGTGAAGATCTTACCCTTTGCTGCATCGTTTTTTTCCTTCTTGTGCTTGATGTTCGCAAATTTTGAATGTCCTGACATCGTTAATTCTCCTTATATTATGTATCTCTTAATTACTAGTTACGTATATTAACACTATTGCTGCGTTTTTTCAACCTTTGTGATCTTTACCTCTTCTATCATATTGTTGCCAACCGACAACGATTGGAACTTGTAATTCTTATAGACGATCTCTATCTCCTCATCAGCATACGGAAGCCTGCCTAGTTCAAACAGCAGAAACCCATTCAAAGTCTGGAAATCCTCATCCGGAAATTCTATTCCAAGAACGTCACCGACTTCATCAAGTTCGGCTTTTCCGCTGACTATATACACGTCTCCTCGTTTCTTTATATCATCACTGGCATCATCATACTCATCCAGGATGTTGCCTACTATCTCTTCCAGAATGTCCTCCATAGTGACAATTCCCTCAGTCTGACCGTATTCATCCACCACTATAACCATATGTATCTTGGCTGTCTGCATCCTGCGGAACAGCTTGGCAATATTATATGTAGGATGTACGAATGTTGCCTCAACCATAATATCTGAAAGTGGCGTTTTTTTATCCTTAAGGTAAGCCTTAACAAAATCTTTGAAATATATTATCCCGACTATATTGTCTAGATCACTGTCATACACAGGATATCTTGAATAGTTGTTCTCAATCATGACAGTCATAACCTCATCAGGGTCAGTGTCCTTGTCTATAGCCATGACATTCAATCTCGCAGTCATGACATCCCGGCTCTCCTTATCTGTAAACTCAAAGATATTGGCAATGAACTGAGCCTCCGAGTCCTCTATAAGTCCCTGTTCATTTCCCTCGTTCACCATGGAGATAATCTCTTCCTCCACCTTCTCCTCTTCTGCTTTCCTGTTAAAAATCTTCATGTTTTAGTCTTAATCACCTCATATACTATTTATGCAAGCTCAAGGCTTATTTTCAGCGCCTCATTCACTCTGCAGAGTGTATCGTTGTCTACATGACACACCTTCTCTTTAAGGCGCTGCTTATCTATTGTCCTAAGTTGTTCAAGCAATATGACAGAATCCCTTGCTATATCACATCTCGACGAATCGAGCATGATATGCGTTGGGAGTTTTGGTCTCTTCATCTTACTCGTTATAGCTGCAATTATAACAGTTGAACTATGCTTGTTCCCCGCCTCATTCTGTACCACTATAACAGGTCTGATACCGCCCTGTTCTGATCCAACAACGGGTCTTAAATCCGCATAATAAATATCCCCACGTCTGATCACCAAATTCATTCACCCCATAAATACTTTTATAAATGTGGTTTAATACATAATATGCCATGGCTGACATGAAATGTTCTGCTGGCTCATAATATGTATTACTCTCTAAAAAAAGTATTTCCAGTATCAGACTGACTTATTCGCTAATCGAGAAGATAATTTACCTCACCCGTGATCTTGCCATCTCTTATATACACTCTTGGAACACGCCTGCCTATGTTGCACACAAGCTCATAATTGAAACTGTTGGCAGGTTCAGCTACCTCCTCAACACTTATCTCCTTGTCGCCATCTCTTCCTATGAGAATGACGTCATCTCTTACTTTTACACCATCTATATGGCTTACGTCAACCATGAACTGATCCATACACACTCTTCCAATGATCGGTGCATATTGTCCATGTATGATTACACGTCCTTTATTGGACTGCGCTCTCGGATATCCATCAGCATAACCGGCAGACACTGTGGCTACTTTTATATCGTGATCCGCAATGTATGACCATCCATATCCAATGCCTGTTCCAGCTTTTACATCCTTGACAAATATGACTTTGGACGTAAGACTCATTGCCGGTCTCAGATCCGCTATGCCTTTGTCAACCTCTTCCGATGGATACAGACCATATGTCACTATTCCCGACCTCACCATATCAAAATCCGAATTGTCCATCTCCATTATTCCGGCACTGTTTGATATATGTCTGACCGGTATGTGGATTCCTATCCCGGCGAGCCTGTCATTTATCCATCTGAATTTCTCAAGCTGACCATTCGCTGCAGTCTTATCATACTCATCAGCTTTCGCATAATGGGTAAATATTCCCTCTATCTCTATGCCCGGCATCTTCCATATCTTCTCGATATTATTTACACCAGCATCATCGCAGGTGAAACCAATCCTGCCCATTCCTGTATCCACCTTTATGTGTATCTTCGCACGCTTGCCCATGCTGACCGCATCGTCAGACAACTGCTGTGCCTCATCCACATCATACATGGCAGGACGTATATCCCATCTCATGAGATCCATGTAATCCGACGGATCTGTGTATCCAAGTATCAGTATCGGCTTATCTATTCCCGCCTTTCTGAGCTCTATTCCCTCATCGAGAAATGCCACAGCATAATAGTCAGCCATATCGTCTAGTGCCCTGCCAACTTCAACGGCTCCATGTCCATATGCATCCGCCTTTATGACCGCCAGCATCTTTTTGTTATCATCCACAAGAGATTTCATGGCAGACACGTTATGTCTTATATTGTCAAGATTTATTACTGCCTGTATTCTGTTAAAGCTGCTCATATTCATGCTCCTTTTAATCCCGGATCACCTGAGGTATGGCATCAACTATATCTCGGGCTATCATCCCTGTTTTTCCTCTGTACCCGGCTGCAGCATCACCCGCAAGTCCATGTATATACACTCCAAGCGGTGCAGCGTCCTCCGGCGTAAGTCCTGTTGCAATCAGCCCCGCAATTATACCTGCCAGAATATCACCAGCTCCCGCCGTGGACATTCCATTGTTGCCAGAGGTGTTTATGTATACTTTATCGCCACTGCTCACGGTGGTTCGCGCATCCTTAAGCACATCTATGATATTATACTCCATAGCGAAGTCTTTGCACACCTTTAAAATATTCTTTTTTATATCTGGTATGGCCATACCTGTAAGACGTGCCATCTCACCCATGTGTGGCGTTATGATCACCGGTCCCCTGTGGTCTCTTAAAATATTCAGATCACAGGATATGATATTTAACGCATCCGCATCAACAACCACCGGCTGCTCAGCCCTGTTCATTATGATTTTTACCATAGCACAAGCCTCCGGGCTTCTTCCAAGACCAGGACCTATCAGTATCACATCTGCCCAGTTTAATGCATCCTCGGCGCAGCAAACAGCGCTTTCCTCATCATCATAGAACATGAGCACTGCCTCAGGAACAGTACACCCTATGACGTTCCTGTTATAAGTATGAGTGTAAACCTTAACAAGTCCGGCGCCCACTCTGTACACAGCCTCAGCTGCGTAGGAAGCTGCTCCCGACATATCCCTGCTTCCCGCTATGACTGCCACTCGCCCATATGTTCCCTTATTTGAACTGTTCACCCTGGCCGGCAGCCTTGTCATATCTGATGTGTCATAAGTATACGCTGCTGGCGCCACCTTATCTATGGCTTCTTTAGAGAATCCTATGTCTCTTACCACCACAGTTCCCGCCATGTCACAGCCAGGATAAAGCACAAGGCCTCTTTTATAAAGACCAAATGTAACTGTGAGATCAGCCCGGAATGCGGTTCCAAGTATCTGTCCGGAGGAAGCATCAACTCCGGAAGGAAGATCTATCGCAATCTTGAAACCAGCCATAGAATTCATAATATCTATGGTGTTCTTCCACACACCACCTATCTCCCGCTTAAGACCGACTCCAAATATTCCATCCACTACCACATCATAGTCTTCATGCGGGATTGTGTCTAATATATCTATCCCGAGCTTTTTCACAATCTCAAGCTGTGTCTCAAAACTTTCACTTATCCTTGTAAGTCCCTTTATGTAACATACCTGAACCTGTTCACCTTGCTGGTGTAAAAGTCTGGCTAGAGCCAGGCCGTCTCCGCCATTATTTCCGCCCTCAACCACAACAAGACATACGAGCGGTCTGTTCTTCTCACCAGATACGTTCCTGCCATCCCCATCAGAATCCTGTTTCAATCTTGAATTTATCTCTTCAAGAATCGATATGGCTGCCCTCTCCATCAGCAAAATACCCGGAATTCCATCCTCTTCTATGGTAAGTCTGTCTATATTCTGCATCTCTTCTCTGCCTGCCAGATAAAACATATGATCACCCTCCTTTATCCGGACATCTGCCCGTTAAACATCAAGCTTTTCAAATTAAGCATTTCAAATCATTGCTATAGATTAAGAAAAACGGATAATTTCTCACGAAATTATCCGTTATATACTTGCATATATCTGATCTGTCTATCCTGATAAGATTATCTCTTCTTCAGGAAATCAGGAATCTTTATGCTCTCTGTCTTAGGTCTTGACACATGTGATGTCTCAACCGGTGTACTTGTAACAGGAGTCTGTGTTGCTGCTGTTACAGGAGTTGTAAATGCAGGCTTCACCGCAGGCTCTGCAGCAGGTGCAGTATTGTTAAGGAATGAAGGTCTGCTGCTTGGCTGTGTTGATGTGCTGTGTGTACCAATGCTCTGCCCAGCATAAGTTGCTGTTCTGCTGCTGTCAGCTGCTGGCATAGCAGTTGTAACTGCTGGCTTTGGTGTAGTCATAGTTCCCATAGGAGAAGCTGTGCCAGCATATCTTGATGTCACATCACTCTCACCTGATCTCTCAAGTCCTGTTGCAATGATTGTAATGCTGATATCCTCACCCATGTTGTCATTGTCAACTGTACCAAATATAATATTCACACCGTCTCCAGCCTGCTCTGTGAGGTATGTAACTGCATCGTATGCTTCAACGATACCGATATTACCTGAGAAGTTAACGATGATATCTGTAGCACCTGAAACTGTTGTCTCAAGAAGTGGTGAATCCATAGCCTCCTTGATAGCGTCAACAGCCTTGTTCTCTCCACTTGCTGAACCGATACCGATATGAGCGATACCCTTGTCTCTCATGACTGTCTGTATATCTGCAAAATCAAGGTTGATAAGACCTGGCTTATTGATAAGATCTGTTACACCCTGAACACCCTGCTGGAGCACCTGATCTGCTTTCTTAAGTGCATCAGGAATGCTTGTTCTCTTGTCACAGATCTGAAGAAGCTTATCGTTAGGGATAACAATAAGTGTATCAACGTTCTCCTTAAGTCTTGATATACCCTCTATTGCGTTTCTCATACGAGGCTTGCCCTCAAAACCAAATGGCTTTGTAACAACACCTACTGTAAGTATTCCAAGATTTCTTGCCATCTCAGCGACTACAGGAGCAGCTCCGGTTCCTGTACCACCACCCATACCACATGTTACAAATACCATGTTGGCATCCTTGATGATATCCACGATCTCTTCTCTGTTCTCCTCCACTGCGCTTGCACCGATCTCAGGCTTAGCGCCGGCACCAAGACCCTTTGTGAGCTTCTCACCAATCTGGATCTTTGTTGTAGCTCTGCTGAGCGAAAGAGCCTGCTTATCAGTATTGATTGCAATAAGTTCTACTCCCTCAACATTCTCATCAATCATTCTGTTTACAGCATTATTACCTGCACCGCCGACACCTATTACAAGAATTCTTGCCGGTGTTCTCTCGTCATTTGATTTTATCTCAAGCACGGTTGCATCCTCCTTATACACTTATTCTTTTTATCCAATAATCAACATCATCAAGTCTGCACGGCACCTCTTTTGAGTCCATATATGTATACAGACCTGATATTTCAGTCAAAAATCCCAACGTTTTTATTGCATTAGTACCTATATAATACGATTTTTTATATCATTACGCAAGGAATTTTTTATTTATTTTCTTTAAAGATAACACTTCCATTGGCCGTACTGTAATTGGACATATCAAGTGTTCCCTTTTTACCCTTTACGCTCTCAAGGATCACCTCAAGGTTCATAAGCTTGCTCTCGAGATTTTCCGCAGTGCCAATATTGATCTTTATTCCATCCCTGTGAAGTATCAGGTTCTGTTTTGAATCGCAGGTTATCTTGTCTATCTGGATATCATTCTTATAGATAAGCTGTGTCATTGTCAGTATCTCCTGGAAAAAACTGTCATCTCCCACATCCAGTTTCTGACCCTGTACAACATTGTCGCTCTCAATACCATCAATGCATGGAACATCATCGAGTTTCTCATCAGAAATCTCAAGTACAGTACCCTCTCCGTCAAAATATGCATACTGATCATTGTACTTGATGCATCCAGCCATAGCCTTCTCATATACCGTTATAGACACCGTATTTCTGTCTATGTAACTTATATCTATCTTATCTATAAATGTCACATTTTCAGCGGGGTGCAGCCGGCTCTCCAGAAGAAACAGCAGCGTATTGCCATAGTCATTGCCACCTGTCACAATATCAACCATCTGCTTGTCCGTATAGTGATCAGTTCCGGACACCTCTATATTCTTAAGCTTATAACAGGTTTTGATATACACAAATGCTATTGCGCACAGTATGACCAGCACCAGCAGCACTTTGAGGACTATCTTTGCGATCCTTGCGATCTTCTGGTTTCTCTCTTTCCTGCGTCTGAGCTTTTCCTCTCTCAGCTTCTTCTGTCTCTCTATCTCCTGTCTGGTCAGCTTTTTTTTCTTCTTACCAGATGAAGCGTTACGTTTTCTGTTCTCCTGATCACGGTTTTTTCTCTGCTCCTGCGCTCTCCTGTCTGCATTTTCACGCCGGGATCTTTCCGGATCAGTTCTGCGTTTTCGGCCATCATCTGACACACGTTCTCTGCCTCCAGGCTGTCTTCTTCGGTCGTTTCTCTGCCGGATACGCTCATCTGGAGTTCTCTGACCTCCACGCTCATTGGAACGTCTCTGTCTGACGGGACTTGCAGTCTCAGTTCTGCGGTCATCTGCCGCTCTGGTCCGCTCCGGATTTCTAGCGGGCTGCTTTCTCCTGTCCACCGGAACCTGGACTCTTCCATCCAGTCTTCTTCCTGTGAACACATCCACATTTCCGCTCTTTCTCCTGGTCTCGGCCACGTCGACATTGCGGCTTCTCCTCTCAGGAACATTTCTATTGTTTATATCTCTTCTATTCGTTCTGTTATCCATTCATATCTCCCTTTTCAGGATATATCATGTGTTATTTTACAATACTGGTATCTCTGGCCACAGACATCACAATTCCCATCTCCATGAGTATAAATATGATTGAGCTTCCACCATAACTGATAAACGGCATTGGCACGCCTGTAGGAGGTATCGTGTTCGTAACCACACAAGCATTTATAAGAAACTGGACAGCTATATGTGCCATCACTCCAGTGACCATAAGTGATCCAAACCGGTCTTGGGCATTCATGGCAATCACCGCCAGCCTGTAGGTCAGAATGACAAACAGCACCAGTATAAGTACCGCGCCAGCTATCCCCAGTTCCTCGCATATAACTGAAAATATCATATCATTATGTGATTCCGGAATAAAGCCTTTCTTCTGCACACTGTTCCCAAATCCAAGACCAAACACACCGCCAGATCCCACAGCATATAACGACTGTACTGTCTGATATCCATCTTCATACTGCTCCGGCGCAAGCCATATCCTGACTCTGTTCGCTCTATAGCCAGCAAACAAGATAAACAACACACACCCGGCAGCACCAAACACGCCGAGTATCACAAAATGCCTGACTTTAGGGCTTGCTGCAAACAACACAGAAAACAGCACAGAAAAACATATTATGGCGGTACTCAGGTTCTCTACTCCTATAAGGACTATATCGAGAACTGGAAGTATCATAATCCTCACAAGCTGCCCTGCATGAACAAGTTCTCTGCTGTGTACAGCCGCCTGTGCCGCAGTAAATATTATTATGGCTGTCTTTGCATACTCAGAGGGCTGAAATCCTACCGGTCCTATGTATATCCATCTCGCAGATCCGTGACTTGCCGTTCCAATCACAAGCACCAATATCTGAAGCATCATAGACGACAGCAGTATGATCTTTGAAAAGGGCAGTAAGTATCTGTAATCAACTTTCGATACACACCACATCGCAGCCAGTGCGGCAAACATATATACTGCCTGCCTTCTCGTAAAATACGTGCTGTCACCATACAGATCTATAGCCCTATAACTACTTGTGCTGTATATCATGGCAAGCCCCAGTATCAGTATAAGGATCAGTACGATCATCATCGTCACATCCACATAACTTCCGCGCCGCTTTTGTGTCTCACTGATCCTATCTTCTGAAACCTCCGGATTGCCACTCAATCAGATCACTCCTTATAGCTTCTCACATACTCTTTGAACATATTTCCTCTCTGCTCATAATTGTCAAACTGTCCCCAGCTTGCACATGCCGGTGAAAGGAGTACTGCATCTCCATCAACCGCATGCTCATGGCAATATGCCACCGCATCCTGAAGGTTCTCCTCAAATACCAGAGAATTAAATCCATGTCTTTTCGCACAGCCCGCAATTTTCTCAGCAGTCTGGCCTATAAGTACAAGACACTTAACCTTGCCGTCAAATGCCTCTATCCAATCATCAAACTCTGACCCCTTATCATATCCTCCACCGATCAGATATGTAGGTGATACCATCGCCTGTATTCCCTTGATCGCAGCATCAGGATTCGTTCCCTTTGAGTCGTTGTAATATGCAACGCCTGCAATTGTATCCACATACTCTATTCTATGCTCCACAGCCTTAAAAGATGTTGCAACTTCTCTGATCGTAGCAGCAGGCACTCCCATATAATATGATATTCCAACTGCTGCCAGAACGTTCTCCACATTGTGTGCTCCAAGAAGTTTCAGGTCTTTCAGGGCAAGTACATCAATCTCATTATCTCCATCCTCAAGGACAATGTCACCGTCCTTGACATACACACCGCCAGCCGGCTTATCGAGTCTGCTGAAATATACCACGCGGCAATGATCCTTAGCCTTCTCACCCATAGCTCTTGTATGCTCATCATCATAGTTGAACACCGCAACATCATCCATGGTCTGATTCTTTGTTATGGAAAATTTAACATTGCCATAGTTCTCAAATGTATAATGTCTGTTAAGATGATCCGGAGTAAGATTTAATACTGCACTTACATTCGGATGAAAATCAATGACAGTCTCAAGCTGGAAACTGCTTATCTCTGCAACTGTAGCCGAATCATCATCCGTCGTATCACAAAGCTCGGTGTAAGGTATTCCAATATTTCCCACAACTATCGTCTTTGCATTGTGAGCCTTAACAATCTCGCCCACAAGTGCCGTTGTTGTAGTCTTGCCATTTGTACCTGTTATTGCCGCTATCTTACCCTTGCCATAGTGATATGCAAGCTCAATTTCGCTCCATATTGGAATTCCGGCATTTCTCACAATATCAGTAAATGGTGCATCCACAGGTATACCCGGACTGATAACCATAAGCTGTGCACTCTTAAGGGCCTCATCAGAAAGCTCTCCGAGCATCACATTGACAAGTTCAGAATTTCCTGTCTTTCCCATGATGTCATCAACATTCCGCTCCTTGTTCTCATCAAACAAATATACTTTAACACCGTGCTTTACCAGAAGGTTTGTCGCACTGATTCCACTTTTTCCTGTTCCTGCTACTATCGCTGTATTTATCTCCATAATCTTCACCGTGATGCACTCAGCACCACTTTCTCCTTTCTATGGCTGATCACTAGCTTTTTAATTATATTGCCAGAAGTCCCACTACACAGAGAACTGCTGTGACAATAGAAAAGATTGCCACTACCTTTGACTCCGGCCATCCGCCGAGCTCAAAATGGTGATGTATAGGTGCCATTCTGAAAACTCTCTTTCCTGTAAGTTTGAATGATACTACCTGTATTATTACAGATAAAACCTCAAGAAAATATATAAATGCAATTATCACTATGAATATCGGCATCTTGAGCATATAAGCCGTAGATGCCACAAATCCTCCAAGGGCCAGGGAACCCGTATCCCCCATGAACACCTTTGCAGGATATACATTATATACAAGGAAACCGAGAAGACTTCCAACCGCTGCACATGTGACAGGTGCCACACCTGAACCTATTCCAACTGATACCACTACAAAGAATGTGGCGATCAGGACTGTAACTGATGACGCAAGTCCGTCAAGTCCATCTGTAAAGTTTGCTCCATTTACTGTTCCAAGAACTATGAAGAACAAAAGGATCACATATAATACGCTGTTAAGCTGGACTGTCTTGCCAACAAATGGAATTATGAGTTCATTGTTGATATCTGAATATTTCTCAATATAATATGCAAACACACCGGTTACAACTATCTGTCCCAGCATCTTCTGCCATGCATGAAGACCCATGGATCTCTTCATAACAACCTTGATATAATCATCTATAAATCCGATAAGTCCAAATCCAAGGGTAACAAACAACACCGGAAGAACATCCGGATACTTCTTCATATATAGCAGTGTAGTGATGGTGAACGACAGCAGGATGATAAGTCCTCCCATAGTAGGTGTTCCCGCCTTCTTGAGGTGAGCCTGAGGGCCGTCATCTCTTACAAACTGTCCAAACTTCAGTTTCTTCAGAAACGGAATAACGATAGGACACAGCACTACGCTGATACAGAATGCTATCACTATTGGCAACACAATTTTTAAATCTAAATTCATTTTGTACTCCTTACCTGTCTGCGCACGCAGACTATGTATTTCTTTAACTGTTTTCAGACTGAGATAAATTTAATACGCATTCGTATCTTTGTCAATTCCCAAATAGGGAAGAATGTTCAAAAAAATATCTCTCACAACCGGAGCTGCAACCATTCCACCATAATAAGTTCCCTCCGGTTCATCTATGAGAAGCAGTGTCATGACCACAGGATCGTCCGCAGGTGCAAATCCAACATAAGAAGAAATATACCTGCCATTTCCTCTTGGAAGTTTCTCACTTGTGGCAGTCTTACCACCTATCCTATATCCAGCTATGCCGCCATTTTTTCCTGACCCGTCTGCAACCACAGACTCCAGCATGCTCCGCATCTGTTTTGATGTCTCAGAGGTTATCGCCTGTTCTCCGCTTTGAAATTCCAGAGCCTGTATATATCCATTTTTGCTGTCAACAATCTCCATGCCAATATGTGGAGTTATCCGATAACCGCCGTTAATGACCGCAGCTATGGCCGACACAAACTGAATCGGCGTAACCTGGAATGACTGTCCAAATGACATGGTAGCCAGTTCCACCGGTCCAACATTTTCCTTTGCATGCATTATGGAATTTGCCTCTCCGGGTAGATCTATACCACTCTGTGAAAAAAGTCCCAGCCTGCCATAGTATTCATACATAGCGTCAACTCCAGTTCTCTCACCTATATCCATGAACGCCGGATTGCACGAGTTCATGAGTGCCTGCTCGAGTGTCTGGCTTCCATGTCCTGTTGTCTTACTGCACCTTATCCTTCTATCCTCAACAAGCCTGTACCCCGGACAGTAAAAACTGTCACTGCTGCTCACAGCCCCTTTTTCAAGTGCCGCGGTCAGTGTTATAATCTTCGCTGTGGAGCCCGGTTCATAGGTATCACTTATAAGATAATTTCTCCACATATTATTCAGTTCATCCATCTGGCTCATGGCCGGAAGCGCTGAGGTTTCATTTGCTTCACCCGGACTGTCCGTCTGTCCGTCAGCAGCATTTTCCTCATCTTCAGTATCGTTATTTGAAGATGAGTCGTATCCGCTGACAAGCGTAAATGGATCGTTCAGGTTATACTCCGGCACATCAGCCATTGCATATATCTCACCAGTTTTAGGATTCATGGTTATGGCACACACTCTGTTCGCCTTCTTCTCCTCTAGAACCTTATATGCCGCCTGCGTCACATATCTCTGTATATTTATATCCAGCGTTGTCACGAGATCTTTTCCAGGGACCGGATCAGTCCTGGTCTCCGGATAGCTGGCAAGTTCTATACCCTTTGCATCCGTGACCGCATTTACACTTCCATTTTTTCCTGTCAGATAATCATCATACTTCACCTCAAGGCCAAGTATTCCCTGATTGTCGCCGCCGGTAAATCCAAGCACCTTAGATGCCAGTGTGTCATACGGATAATTTCTCTTGTAGTCCTCGTCAACCTTCACACCTGGAAGTCCCGCCGCCTTGATCTTCTGTCCGGTCTCCTTGTCAACATTTGATGCGATCAGTTCCCTTGAAGAATTCTTGCGTACCTTCTTCTCTATCTCTGCGGAATCTTTGTCTATATATCCCATCAGCAGATCTATCACTTCATCTTCGTCCTCTATCTGGCTGTGGATGACCGACACCGAACAGACCGCCTTGTTGTCGGCAAGCACGTTGCCATTTCTGTCATATATCCTGCCCCTCGGAGCTTTTATACTCCGCTCTCTTTCATGAAGTGATGTCGCCCTTTCACTATAATACTCTCCCCTGAATATCATTATGTATGTAAGTCTCCCCGCAACGACCATAACCGCAAGGCACACTATGATCAGTATGCATTTTATCCGTTGTCTGTTGTAGCTATAAACTCTCACGGCTCATCCTTCATTTTTTTAATATACTATTACAGCTCCGCCTTATCTATTCTTAAAACTACGTTAAATCCCCATACAAAACGGGGATCGAACATATATGTCCAATCCCCGCTTTATTATATTTGTACATTCACATATACATCACTCTGTCCCATCATCAACATAGGAATAATCACCTGACGCATCTTCATCAGATGTATAATCATCCGCTGTTCCGGTATCATCATAATATCCGCTGTCATCGGTATAGTCATCGCCTGTTCCGGTATCATCCGTATAATCACCAGACTCACCACTGTCATCCGTATAATCCGGCTCATCGGTATATCCGTCATCTGCCTCCGACGCATCATCCACGCTGCTCTCATCTGCTATGGATTCGTCTGTCACATCACTGTCATCGGAAACTGTATCTTCACCACCAGCCACATCATCTGCTGATGCATCATCCTCGTCAAATGCTGATGAGATTGTTTCATCGGTTCCATCATACTGGACGTCATCCGCGTTAGTAGCGTATACATTGAGATATGGAAGAAGGTCCTGCATCACCTGATTGAACAGCTTTGCACCGGCACCCGATCCCTCCTGATCCTCAAGGTGAGGCTCATCAACTACAACATAAAGCATGACCTGAGGATTCTCAACAGGAGTAAATCCTATGAACGACAATACGTATTTTCCATTTCCTCTAGGCAGCTTCTCGGCTGTACCTGTCTTACCACCTATCGTATATCCATCTATTCCCGCAGCATATCCTGTACCTTCCTCGACAACTGCCTGAAGGTATGTTCTCATATAATCAGATACCTCTTTCGAGATGGTCTTTCTCACAAGTACCGGATCGATGTCCTCTACAACATTTCCATCGGAATCAAGAAGCCTCTTTACGACATGAGGCACATAATAATTTCCACCGTTTATGACTGAGCAGAATCCCGCCGCCATCTGTATCATAGAAGTAGTAACACCCTGTCCAAATGATGATGTCGCAAGCTCTGTAGGATTCAGATTCTCCACATCATACTTTATACCGGTTGTCTCACCGTCAAGGTCTATTCCCGTCTTGGAACCTATATTGAATATGACCTGATATTTGTCAAATATCTCCGACCCCTCAGCAGCAGCGATCTGCATCAGTGCATCGTTACATGATACAGCCAGCGCTCTTTTGACATCGACCATTCCGTGTCCGGCTCTGTAACTACAATAGATAGGACTCTCGCCTTCTACAACTACCTGTGATCCATCGCAGAGGAATTCATCTCCATCTGATATGACGCCATCCTCCATTGCTCCTGCTATGGTAAAAGCCTTGTAAGTTGAACCTGGCTCAAATACATCACTTATGCAGTAATTCTGCCATACATAGTTCAGGGCCTCGTAAAGCTGATCTGATGTGAAACTGTCGATTGTGCTCTGAAATTCCGCATCCGACATCTCAGAAAAATCATACTCTACCTCTTCCGTCTTGACATTCTTCTTCTCGGTTGCAGCCTCAGTAGTAGACGCTTCTGTCGAACTGCTCTCATCCGCTTCATCAGCCTCATCCGTGGATGCTTCCTCAGATGTGCCAGTAGTACCGCTGTTCTTTTTATTTGCACTTTCAACACTTATAAGACTGTCAGCAGCTTCGTCCGCACCATCAAGCTCAACTTCCTGCGTGACGGTGACAGTCATATTCCTGAGAGCCTGTATATCCATCGGTTTATTTGGATCATAGGTTCTTGAACTCGCCATCCCCAGAACCTCTCCGTTGTTTGGATCCATGGCTATGATACCGATCTGCTTTGCACCCGTGTTCTGCATATACTCAGATATATTATCCTCTATTATCTTCTGGATATTCATGTCAATGGTTGATACAACGGTCTCACCGTTCTGAGCGGCCACAGTCTCTGAGTCTACGCCGCCTGATCCAGACATATACTTGTACGTCTTTCCGTCAACACCGTTCAGGTAATCATTGTAGTAGCCCTCTATTCCACCCTGTCCAACATTTCCACTAGCCGTATATCCAAGCAAATGGCATGCAAGAGATCCGTTTGGATAGTTTCTCTTGTATACTGTCTCAAACCTTACACCGATTACGTCAGATCCCTCATCTGTCTTGCAGTAATCCTCAAACGCCTTCACATCAGTATAGGCTAATCCTTTAAGCACAACCTCATAGTAAGAGTTCTCATCGGATATATGCTCATCAAACTCTTCATCAGTCACGTCAAAAAACTTTGTGACAGCCTTCTTTGTAGCTGCTTCCCCTTTGTCTGTCAGAAGAATATTCCCCGGTTCAAGTATCAGACTGTATGTCTTCTCGCTGTTTGCCAGCACGTTGCCATTCCTGTCAAGTATCCCACCACGCTCATAAGGGATATCTGTCGAGTTATAATCCATCTGCCTCACAACTGCCTCAGAATACTCCTTGCCGTTGACCACGTTTATATATACTACTCTTATCGCAAGTGCAACAAGTGTCAACACCACTATAAGATATGCACATCTGGTCTTCTTTCTCATTCCTTTTAAAAACATTTTTGATCTCTTAGACATCGTATATTTCCACCTTAAAAAAATTATCCCTGAGCCTTATTTGGTCTCAGGGACATCTTTGTATTGTACTACATAATCATCGCTATTCTGTGAATAGTATAAAGTCTGTCCCGGCTGTGAGTATACCATGCCGAGCTTAGTAGTTGCAATATTATAAATTTCATCCAGATCTGTCATCGAATCAAGTCCTGCGCTATAGCCTGTATTCTCATCAAGCTGTGCTGCAACCTGTGACTTAAGTGTTGCAACAGACTCTTTCTCTGACTTGACTTCCGACGTTAGCTTGAGCAGATAACAACAAAGCGCAACTGCTATCACGATCGCCACGACCATTCCCGCAGTGTATCTGATCTGAGCATTTGTAACCGCCTTACTCTCGGCTCTTCTGGCTGCAAGTTCTCTTCGTTCTCTGTCTGTGAGATGTGAACCCTGCTTCTTCTTTCTGGCTGGCTGAGGCTGAGTCACCGGTCTGCTTCTTCTTGCAGGCTGTGGTGCTCTTGCCGGAGCCGCAGAACCGCCGACATATTCCTGTCTGGATGCCCTGTTTCCTGTCCTGTTTCCCTGATTCAGTTTTCTTGCAGAACTGCCCTCTGTATAATATCTCCTGTCTGCCATAACTATCGCCTCTCTCATCTATGCCGTATCCGGCTTTTTATCAAAAAGCTTCGAACACCCTGAGTTTCGAACTCTTTGACCTTGAATTCTCTAAAATCTCCCTTTCCCCTGGAACTATAGGTTTTCTCGTGATAACCTTGCCCAAAGGTTTTCTTCCACATGTACACACCGGAAAATTAGGCGGGCATATACATGGATTCTCATTCTTCCTGAATGCAAGCTTGACTATCCTGTCCTCCAGTGAATGGAATGTGATGATTGCAAGCCGTCCTCCTGGATTCAGGCTTGATATCATTCCATCTATCGAATCTCTCAATACATCCAGCTCTCTGTTAAGTTCAATCCTTATCGCCTGAAAAGTCTGTTTTGAAGGATGTCCCTGACCGTTCCGTGCCTTTGCCGGAATGGATCCCCTGATGATATCGTTGAGTTCTTCGGTGGTCTCTATCGCCTTGTTCTCACGATGCTTACATATGTGATACGCAATGCTTTTAGCATATCGCTCCTCACCATAATCTCGAAGTATCCTGTAAAGATCAGCTTCCGGATAATCATTCACTATATCCCTCGCTGTCTTCGTCTGTCTGTTGTCCATCCTCATATCCAGTGGAGCATCAACTCGATATGTGAATCCTCTATCCGCATTATCGAGTTGATATGAAGATACCCCAAGATCGAGGAGTATCCCGTCCACCTTCTGTATCTCTAGCTCGTCCAATATTCTTCTAAAATTCTGGTAGTTGTCCCTGACTATCGTCACCTTATCCCCATACGGCTCAAGTCTCTTGCTTGCTGCAGCTATGGCATCCTCATCCTGATCAATGCCTATAAGCCTGCCGCCATCTCCCAGCCTCTTTGCAATCTGCTCTGAGTGTCCGGCTCCCCCTAATGTGCCATCCACATAGATTCCATCCGGCTTGATATTCAGATTATCTATCGTCTCCTGAAGCAGGACCGACTTATGTGCAAATTCCATAACCATCTACCATTCTTTTCCTAAAAGCTAAAATCAAGTGCATCAAGTTCATCCGCAAGCTCGTCCATGCTGGCCTGATTATCACTCATATTCTCAGGTCCATCCCACTCTTCCTTGCTCCATATCTCCGCTTTCTCACCGTTACCGATGACATACACTTCTTTGTCGATGTGGGCATACTCTCTCTGTTTCGGAGTGAGCAGGATTCTTCCCTGCGCATCCGGTTCACACTTCACTGCACCGGCAAGGAAGCCTCTCTTGAATGCTCTTGCTGTTCTGTTTGTCATAGGAAGCTTGTTGAGCTTCTCAACAAACTCTTCCCACTCTGTCATGCCATACACATAGAGACAGCAGTCGATTCCCTTTGTGACCATAAATGATTCACCAAGTTCAGAACGAATTTTCAGAGGCATGATCAGTCTGCCTTTTGCATCAAGTTTGTGTTCATATTCACCTGATAAGCATCTGGACATTCAGATCTCCTCCCTTCGTACAATCACCACTTTTCACCACATGTATGCACAGTAATGCCACTTGTAACCACTATTCTATACTATAGCCCCCCAAATTGCAACCCCGTTATATGAAAAAACTGTGACCAAATACTGCTTTACACACGCAAAAAGCCTGTAGATCCAACAGTTTTTCACTGTCAGACCTACAGGCTTTTTTCGGTGGAGGCAAATCCCAGTTTTTTCCCATTTCGTGGTGGATATCTCCACCTTGTGGGTATTTATCTGTATTGTCTCCCTGTTATATTATTTTTTATTGCCACTTTTTCTGTGCTGAGATCTTATTTTGTGGCATCTTTATCATTCTTCTTTTTTTCTATGTCATCTGATCCACCACTGGTCTCCACTTTGGATACATCTGAACCATTTTCACCACCGGCCTCCACTTCTGTACCGGCAGTGTCTGCTTCTCCACTGGTCTCCACTTCTGTACCGGCAGCATCTGCTTCTCCACCGATCTCCACTTCTGTATCAGCAGCGTCTGCTTCACCACTGATCTCCAATTCTGTGCCAGCGGCGTCTCCCATCACTACAGCAGGCCAGCCGCGCTTGGCGCATCTTACATAGTTTATGACAAGTACCACGCCTGCCACAACAAAGCATGCAAGGGCAAGCGCCTGTGACACTTTGATACCTGTATTTCCTATCATGAGGGAATCACTTCTAAGCCCCTCGATAACAAATCTTCCAAGGCCATATCCTGCCAGATATATGAGTGCAAATTCTCCGTTGAACTTCTTGTGCTTTCTATATATAAATAAGAAAACAAGCAGCAGCAGATTCCACAGAGACTCATACAGGAATGTTGGATGAACTGTGATGCAGTCCATTCCGTCTATAGTCACCACATTGTCAAGCATCTTCTGCGTGATGACTCCCGTTCTCTCGAGATAGTCAAGATTGCCATCAGCCCTGTAATAATCAAGCGGGATAGCCATGGCCATCTTGCAGTTTGTATATGCACCAAATGCTTCCCTGTTGAAGAAATTGCCAAATCTTCCAAGTATCTGTCCTATCAGTATTCCAAACGCTGCTGTATCAGCAATGAGCACAAAATTGACCTTCCTGACTTTGCAGAATATTATCGCTGTGATGATTCCTGCAATGATGCCGCCATATATGGCAAGGCCGCCGCCCCTGATATTCAGCATAGCCTTGATGGTTGCTCCCACATCGCCTTTCACCACATATTGGTCGAGCCTGAACAGGATATAGTAAAGCCTCGCTCCGAGTATGGCCGGTATGATAAGTATGAGTATGAAATCCAGATACATCTCCGGATTCTGCTTTGTTCTCTTTGCCTCATTTGTCACAAGCACATATGCGAGCAGGAATCCAATCATGATAACTATACCGTAAAATCTTATTTCAAAATTTCCTATACTTATGTGGTCTCCCACGTTTCTGAGTGTTATTCCCAGATTCGGGAAAAATATACTTCTAAAATATTCTGCTATCTGAGCCATATTATTCCACCTTATAACATATACTTGTAGCAGCCAACTCTCCATATTGCAGAAAGACAGCTGCTACTTCTCTAATACATGATTCAGCGAAATTTACCATGTAAATTTCTATACATTAAACTTGAAGAGGATAACATCTCCATCCTCAACCACATATTCCTTGCCTTCCTGTCTTACAAGCCCTTTCTCCTTGGCTGCAAGCATGCTTCCGCAGTCCATGAGATCCTTGTAGCTGACAACCTCCGCCTTGATAAAGCCTCTCTCAAAGTCTGAGTGGATCTTGCCGGCTGCTCCAGGCGCCTTCGTTCCCTTCTTTATGGTCCATGCCCTTGACTCTGTCTCTCCGGCTGTCAGATAACTGATAAGACCAAGAAGTGAATAACTTGCCTTAATAAGCTTGTCAAGGCCAGATTCCTTAACACCGAGATCCTCGAGGAACATCTTCTTCTCCTCGTCGTCAAGCTCTGCAAGCTCCTGCTCTATCTGTGCACATACAACAAATACCTCTGCATCGAAGTCCTTTGCGTATTCCTTTACCTTCTGTACGTTCTCATTTGATGCGCCGTCATCTGCTATGTCATCCTCGCCTACATTTGCGGCAAATATTACAGGCTTCCATGTGAGAAGGTTGTACTCCTCGATCCATGCCTGCTCGTCCTCATCTGTGACCTCTATAGTCTTTGCAAGCTTGCCCTCCTCAAGGTGAGCCTTGATCCTCTGCTGGAAGTCAAGCTCCTTGGCAAGCATCTTGTCATTTCTTGCACCTCTGATGGTCTTGGCAATTCTTCTGTCGAGCACCTCTATATCTGAGAATATCAGCTCCAGATTGATGGTCTCAATATCTCTGATAGGATCTACAGAACCGTCAACGTGGATGACATTTGTATCCTCAAAACATCTTACAACGTGAACGATGGCATCAACTTCTCTGATGTTCGCAAGGAACTGGTTTCCAAGTCCTTCTCCCTTTGATGCACCCTTTACAAGCCCCGCGATATCCACAAATTCTATAACAGCAGGTGTTGTCTTGGCTGAGTTGTACATCTCTGTGAGCTTGTCCAGTCTCTCATCCGGCACTGCAACGATTCCTACGTTTGGATCTATTGTACAGAACGGATAGTTAGCTGATTCCGCTCCTGCCTTTGTAAGTGAATTGAAAAGTGTACTCTTTCCCACGTTTGGGAGTCCTACGATTCCTAATTTCATTTTTCCTCCTTGGGGACGTTCCTTTTGTAACGAAGAGTGTCCCTCTGTATTATTTCTTCTTATATAGCGCAGCCACCAAATAGCCACGCATACAAATTCTAATATACTATAACGCGGCTAAATTGTAAATGTTTAATGGGGACGTTCCTTCTGTCACGAGGAGTGTCCCCTGTCTCTAATTCATGTCGATATCAACTAACTGTTTATTTCTTTGTTTTATTTGCCTCAATATGAACACGCTGAAACACAATCCCCTTCATTCCAGACTCTCCGCAATGCAGTAGGCCCACTCTTCCAGATCATCAGCTCTTCTGTTCCCGCCGCTCATGTAGAAACTGGCTACTATAAGCCTCCTTCCTTTTCTCATGATCACACTCTCTGAGCCGTCCCAATAAGCATCTACATCATCCAGCCCAGCTATCTTCATATCAATTTTCTCATAGTCGGACTGATGCTTTGCTCTCCGCAGATAAGCCTGATAAAGTTTATCTGCCAGCCACTCATTTTTAGCCTCGTGATAGGTTATCACCAATCCACCATGACATATATTTCCATCTGTGTAAACTATATCGCCATACTCATAAACCTTGTAATTTTCAGGCCACAGAATATCAGACCATTTGCTGATCGTATTCACATCATCGTCCACGTTATCTACCTTCTGGATATCATCGCAGGATACCAGATCTGTTATTGTCCGAAACGGAACTTCTCCTTGATATTCGGAGAGCGGCATCAGATTTCTGTCTGCGCCATCATTCAGTATGAACATACATCCAAACACTATCATTGCCACATATGCAATTATTCCAACAACTACCTTTACGATGTATGTTCTGGCACCTTTTCTCCAACTTGTGCCCGAACCCATACTATCCCCATCAAGTATTTTTTTGCGGAGCCTGTACAGACTCACAGCCTTAACCAGACCGGTCACTATAAATACGATCACACACAATACGAGAGCAATACTTATCAGGCTTCCTCTGTTTACCATCGATAGAAACGGCTGACTTGTAAAGATAAGAGCCAGATATACTATTATCCAGATAGACATCCATATTATGTTAAACCCCTGGCTTTTATGCAGCGCATTCATCGCCATGGCCTGGACCTCAGGATCCGTGTCCATCTCTCTCACTTCTGTATCTTCCGCCCTGTATATATGAAACGATCCATACTTTGCCACGTACTTCCAGCCAAATGCGCTGTTCAGCTCCACCGCATCATCATCTGGTCCATCGTTGTCATATAGCACAAATCCTTTCTGAGCCGGCTGCAACCTATACCTCACCTTTTCAGGTTCACAGCTGTCAAATGCAGCTATTCCGCGGAACACTCCACCATCCCGCAGTATATATCCCTGCTCCGCCATATACGAGAGCCAGCACTCAACTCCGGTCACATCATAATCCGGACATGGTATGATGCGGTGCACACTTTTTGTATCTTTTTTCTCCTCCATCTTTAAGTCCTCCATATAAATTTTTTGTAAATAGTCCGCACTCCGCTGCAAATGCATCTCTACATTTCATTTGCTGCATCTTCCGCATCCTGCACACACATTTTCAGTCTTTCCACTTCCTGCTCATATGCAGATATACCCTTATCTGTGATGCTGTATGTTCGCTTACGGCCTTCCACATCAATTTCCCTTATCCACTTTTCCTTCTCAAACTTTCCCAGTATAGTGTACAGAGTCGCCGGCCCGATCTTTACCCTTCCACCGGTTCTCTTCTCTATATAGTCTGCCACATCTATCCCACACATTGATCCTTTTGAAAATGCCATCAACACGTAGAACATAGATTCAGTCAGAATATCCATAGCTTTCTTTGGCATAGTATCACACCACTTTCTCAACGTTTTGGCTCAATATCGTTTATCGATATCATATAACGATATTGTATAGTGCATTAGGACATTTGTCAACACAACAAATATCCACTAATCCACTCTGAGCTTATTCGCCATGAATAGCATACTTTCAGCCTTGCTTACTGTTCTTTCGCTTTTTTCTTCTTTCCTGACATAGACATATAGAATATGACATTCAGCACGATACCTGCACATGTTGCTATCGGCGCTGCAAGTCCTATATTTGTAAGGCTCGCATCCGGCTGTATACTCATGTAATAGGCAAGAGGCAGTCTAACGAGTAATGTCTGGATAAGTCCCTGTATCATGACCCACAGCGACTTCTCATGTCCATTGAAATATCCTATCATGCTGAACAGCACCGCGGTAAGTATAGTCTCAGGTGCAAACCCCCTCAGGTACTCGAAGCCCCTCTGTATAACAGCCGCGTCAGTGGTAAAGATCGATGTCAGTTTGTCACCAAAGAACCACACGACAGTGAATACCACCACGCCGACAGAGAGTCCTATGCCCATACCGGTAAGCATCGCTTTTCTCGCTCTGTCCTCTTTTCCAGCTCCAACATTCTGCGATACAAATGAAGCCATAGACTGCATAAGCGAGCTTGGTACCAGCATGGCAAAGCTGACTATTTTGCAGGCAACGCCATATCCGGATGATGCCTCCAGGCCAAGTCTGTTAATGAATGCACACAGAGCTAGAAATGACATCTGCGTGAGGAATTCCTGCATTGCAAGCGGAAGTCCAACCGAGAGCAATCTTCTGCACTGTCTGTTTAATCTGAAATCTTTTCTTGATATCTTAAATGGAAGCTTTTTCTTCTTCAGCAGCACAAGTGCAAGGACAACACTGACCGCCTGGGCAACCACTGTTGCTATGGCTGCACCCGCAGCGTCAAGACGACATCCCGCAACCAGGATAAGGTCACCGATAACATTTACTATACATGCCACAAACACAAATATAAGAGGTGATTTGCTGTCTCCAAAACCTCTGAATATCGCGGTGAGCACATTGTAGGCCATAATGAAAAATATTCCGCCTCCGCATATCCTCACGTACGATGATGTAAGAGTGACCGCCTCAGCCGGTGCCTGCATCAACACAGACAAAGGTCTTGCAAACGTCACCATGACAACTGCCAGCACCACCGCAAGTATTGCAAATATAGTCGTGGCGCCTCCAAGAAGCTCTCCTATCTGATCCGTGTTCTTTTCGCCTATATATCTGGCAATAAGCACTGTGACACCCATAGCAAGTGCTGTTATCACAAATGTAACCAGATTGAGCACCTGGCTGCCCGTAGATACGGCTGAAAGTCCCGCCGTCGAACCGAATCTTCCAACCACCAGCAGATCAACCGCACCATATGCAGCCTGAAGTATCAGTGCTCCAAGAATCGGTCCCATGAATGGGAGCATTTTTCTAATTATACTTCCCTGTGTAAAATCTGTTTTATCCTGTACACTCATCTTATGTCTTGACTCCTTTTGCTCATAACTTCATACAGCTTTTCAATAAGCTCTATCATTATGTCTGCACTCTCATCTGTGATATCTCCCAGCGCACTGCCCAGATCACTAAAATATTCATCCACATATTTGTCTACCAGCTCTCTGCCAGACTGGGTACTTCTGATATACACATATCTTCCATCAGCCTCGGAAGTTTTTTTCTCCACGAAACCTAACCGTTCCATATCCTTGACGGTCTTTGTGACTCCGGGTCTTGGAAGTCCTAGTTCATCACTGATATCACTGACCTTCACCTCTGCGCCGTCAAGCTCCAGCTTCGTTATCACATCCAGATAATGTATATGAGTCGGGGTGACTCCATTTGGCAGTTTTGGCATCATATCCCTGACTCTCTTAGCCTGATAGCAGGCATCCATAACCTGTTTTATCTTTTCCTTTGTCATAGCATTCCTTCCTGTAAATTTATCAAATACTGTTTTATTATTATTTCATGTAATTACTTCACATAATTATCATCGGTAAGTATATTTACATTTTTTCTTTTTGTCAAGGGGTATACAAACTCTTCATATGCCCGGTTAATACATTAGCCTCCATGCATAAAAAATGCTCCACCTGATTCTCTAACAGATGAAGCACTTCATTATATAACTTATTACTTGCGCCGGCAACTTTACCAAAGCTCTCGTCAAGCTCTTTTTCTAACTGCCTTTACTATCCCCACAACCGACTCGATCAGAACCACCGCCACAAATGGTATTCCTGCAAGCGTTATGGCGAACATCATGTATTCGATTCCATTCAGAAAATGCTCCCATCCTCCTGTAGCCTGCGGCACTATCCACATTTCATTGGTAACCAGAACACCGATCAGGAATCCCAGTATCAATCCACAGATCATCCACGCCGCACAGATTATGGCGACATCTTTCAGCCGTACAATCTGATTATCGTATATCCACTTTCTGAATATAATATACAGAATCACGCATATCAGGGGTACAGCAAATACAACGGCCACATTGTAACTGTCATTATATGTTTCTTCCATGTAATCAGACAGCGTCATCATACCCCAGCATATTATCTGTGCTATCAGACATATCAATATTTTCTTCTTCATCTGACCTCCTTTGGGGACGTTCCTTCTGTAACGAGGAGCGTCCCTCTGTCCTACATTCGATCTATATTCCTATTAAGTCTAAATATTGTTGCAACAGACATCTGCCATCTTCTGCATCATAGTTTTTATATCATCTTCTGTCACAGCCATTGCACGTATGTTCGCTCAAGCAATGTTGCCAACTTTACTCCTTTTATTGCTCTATATCGAATTTTCACCTTTCACATGACAAGGGACACTCTTCATGACAAAAGAAACGTCCCCACTTCACACAGCACCTGCATCGCACCGGAAATCAGCATCACCCACACCGGATTTAGTTTGAATTTCCTGAGCAGAACAACACTCACTGCAAATATCACCACAAGATTCCACTTCGTTCCAGCAAGGCTTATCATATCGATACCAGTCCAGACCGCCGTCACGAATATCGGAACTCCCGCTGACGCGATCATAGCCACAACAGCCGGTCTTATGCCGCCGAGAATCTCCTGAAGAACATCCTGCTTGCGGTATTTCAGATACAGCCTGACTATGACCGTTACAATGATACATGAAGGGAGTATACATCCGAGCGTGGCAACCGCCGCACCGGCATATCCGGCCATCCGTAGTCCCACAAATGTCGCCGAATTGACAGCTATAGGTCCCGGAGTCATCTGGGATATAGTGATCAGGTCCGTAAACTCTGACATGGTCATCCACCCATGTATCTTCACTATCTGTCCCTGTATAAGCGGCATGGCGGCATAACCTCCGCCGAAACTGAAGAGTCCTATCTGGAAGAAACTTAGGAACAACTGCAAATATATCATTATTCCATCCCCCCTTTGTCGGGATGTTTTTCAGGATTTCCGTCAGAAGTATCCTCTGTCTTTTTATTCCCACGCCCTCTTCTTTTCTCAAGCTGTCCTCTACAAACACCGACAAGTCCACAGACAATTACTATGAACACGACATTTATCTCCAATATGTAGGATGCAACAAATGCAGCTATCATGATCAATATCCCCAGATCATCCTTCTGCTTTACTATGTCTGCTCCCATATCATATGTAACCGATGCTATGACCGCAGCAACTCCGGCCTGCATTCCCTCCAGCATCTCACTGATCACCCAATTGGTCCTAAACGCGCTGTAACAATAAGATATGATGGATATGATAACAAATGGCGGAACGATCGTTCCTACTATAGCCACCAGTGCCCCTGCTATGCCGCACAATTTATATCCCACCGCTATCGCTCCATTTACTGCGATAGGTCCCGGCGACGATTGGGCTATAGCCACAAGATCCAGCATCTCGTCCTGCTCTATCCAATGGTTTTCATCCACAAACTTTTTCTTCATAAGAGACACGATGACGTATCCACCCCCGAAGGTAAATGTGCTCAGATATAATGTTGTTATGAATATCTTTAAAAGGGTCCTGCCCTTTCTTTTCTCTCCGTCCATTATTTCCCTTGGGGACGTTCCTTTTGTCACGAGGAGCGTCCCTCTGTCCCACTTTAGATATATTTTCCTATCAAGTCTAAATATTTTTGCAACTTACATCTGCAATTTGCTGCATCATACTTTTTATATCATCTTCTGCCGCAGCCATTGCACGTATGTTCGCTCAAGCAATGTTGCCAACTTTACTCCTTTTATTGCCACATATCGAGTTTTCACCTTTCGCATGACAGGGGGACACTCTCCGGTACAAAAGGAACGTCCCTGATGCATTACAATCCCGAATGACAGCTGCGCCCCCATTGTTGCAAACAAGGTACACAGGCACTCCCAGTACACAAGTCTGTTTTGTGATGAAAGTGGCGAGAAGAAGTTATCTGGAATTATATTAAATAACGGAGCTTTGTTTATCATGTTTTCCCCCTTGGGGACGTTCCTTCTGTAACGAAGAGTGTCCCTTTGTAACTAAGAACGTCCCTCTGTAACGAAGACTGTCCCTCTGTAACGAAGACTGTCCCTTTGTCCTATTATCTACTAAATCCAGCACAATAGCAACAAAATACACATACCTACATAAAATATTATAATATACTCCTACAAAGCACTTTACTTCTTTTCAAGATATATTATAATAGTGCATATGTTTTGATTTTCTTAAACGATCGCAAAGCTATCGTATCCAATCAAATCCATTTCATATGAATGCTGATGTATGAATCATTCACATGAGTCACTAATAAATAATTTTGAACTTTCCTCAATTGCATTTTTCATGATTTGAATTTCAATGATTTAAATGATTTGAATTTTAATTATTTGAATTTCAACGACTTACTTGATCATTATCGTTTTTGATGACTGTATTTTTCATGAATTGAATTTACCATTTTCCCACACTGTACACACCATATTTTATAACTATTTTTCAGGAGGTGCATTATATGCCAAGAAAACCAAGAGCTATATCTGAATCAAACATTTACCACATTGTAATTCGCGGAGCAGACCGACAGCAAATATTTGAAGAAAGGAATGATTATGTTAAATACCTGGATATCCTGAGCTATTACAAAAAAGAATGTCAATTTGAAATCTATGCATATTGCCTGATGTCCAATCACGTTCATCTTCTCATCCATACCCCTAACACCCCACTGGCAAATATATTCCGCCGCATTAACACACGTTATGCGGTGTGGTTTAATATGAAATATGATCGAACAGGTTTCCTGCAGCAAGGCAGATATCACAGTGAACCTGTTAACGACGAACGATACCTTCTCACTGTAGTCCGCTACATCCACCAAAATCCGTACAAAGCTGGCATGGAAGCTTTTCCCGGCGAGTCTTATCCTTGGAGCAGTATCTACAGTTATCTATCAGGGAATTCTGCATTGGTAGATATCGGGCTGATAAACAATCTAATTGGTGATTCGAACGCATTTACTACATTTCACCGAGAAACTGAAGAAGCTGACTGCCTGGACATCCATAAACTGACCAAAAGGCTCCCTGATGATGTTGCAAAGGAGTTAATTGCCAAGGAAACCGGCTGCCCTACTATTACCAGTTTTCAGTCACTGCCCCTTTTAGAGCAGAAAAAATACCTTGTTCTTTTGCACGAACAAGGTATTTCTATCAGGCAGCTGAATCGTCTCACTGGTATTCCTAAAGGAATCATCCAGCGAACCTTAACTAAATGACACACCACATGATGGAGAAACTCTCCCATGGCAAAGGCAATCTCCCCGTAACAAGGGACACTCTTCGTTACAAAAGGAACGTCCCCACCAGCATTATTTTATCAGTCTGAATTTCTTTGCAAATCTCACGATAAGCCTTCCCTTAGGCATATTGAGAAGCTCTTCCTCCGTATATCCTCCGGCTTTAAGTATTGCAAATGCATAGAATACGATCGCCACAAACACTGCGACAAACATAGCGATTACCCAGTTGCCAAGCAGCTTTCTACATCCCTCATACACAATGATAGTGACAACACCCATAAAGATAGATGCTATAGTAGGTGCAACATATATCCTTCTGTTGTCCATCTTACCGGTCTTATACTTTGTCAGAGATCTCTGGTTAAATATACATATGAGCAGCGAGTTCACTATGGAACCTATGACAAGGGCATACAAAGCCCAATCCGTTGCAAACAACATTACAACGAGAACTACCACATGTATCACCAGAGCAAGAGTAGCATTTATAACCGGAGCCATCACCTTTCCCATAGCCTGAAGCACACTGTTGGTAACCGTTGACTGTGCAAAAAATACTATCGATAAAAATCCAAGATACATACATTTTGCAGCCATAGGATCTGCCCCTGCAAACAGAAGCTGTATGATAGGCTTTGCAAGGACACCCATTCCAACAGCACATGGTATGGTTACAAGCATCGACATACTGAGTGCCTGATTCAAAAGTTTATTCGTCTTATTCATATCCTTCTGAGCATACGCACCAGATATTCCAGGAATATATGCAATTCCAACTGACGCTGCAATGGCAAGTGGAAGATTCGTGAGCACAGTATACTGCTGTGAATATATTCCATACAGCTTCGCCATCTCGAGGGAATCCATGCCCTTTATCTTCATAACAACATAGAAAACCTTCATATCAATAGGTGTGAGCACGTTATATACCACAGCAGCTATAACGATAGGCGTCACCGTCGCTATAATTATCCTGAACAGCTTGGAGTATGATTCTGCATCTTCGCTCGTGTCATTCTTAACAGATTCCATGATGCCTTTTCTTCTTTTGCCATAGGCAAACAGAATAAATATCAAACCACCAAGCACGCCTGCACCTGTACCCATGGCACTTCCCGCCGAACCATACTTTGCATGCTCAGTAGTTCCAGCTGCAAATGGTTTAGCCAGCATATATGCTGCAACTATACTAACTACAGCGTTTGCAAGCTGTTCTATTATCTGCGAAATGGATGTTGAGACCATATTGTTATACGCCTGCAGATAACCTCTGAATATAGCCAAAAATCCCGAGATAAATATCGTAGGAGCCAGAATCTTAAGGCTGAGTATAGCATTTGGCTGTTCACTCACAAACCACGATGCTCCAAAATATGTTATGAGTGCAGCCACAGCTCCTGCCACAACTACATATATAAATGTACAATAATATATTCTTCTGGCACTCTTATACTGCCCTGTTGCAATCTTTCCAGCCACCAGCTTTGACACCGCAGTCGGTATACTGTATGTAGCTATCATGATAACCATGGCATATATCGCATATGCAGATCCATAATAACCATTTCCCTCATCACCCAGGATCTGGTAGAGAGGCGACCTGTACAAAAGTCCTATAATTCTCGATATTATACCTGCACCTGCAAGTATTCCAGCCTGCAGCGCGACATTTCCCGCTTTACCGGAACTCCTTTTTGTACTGCCAGATTTCGTTTTTGTACTCATCTTAACTCCTTATTGCCAATTTCAAACCACTGTTGTAAAATTTATTCTGCTGTTAAATATGTTCATAAAATTCACCGAACATTACTCACAAATTATATATATACCAATTTTTTCATTATAATACAATAATAATATTATAAACTTTCACACTGTGCGACATAAAGCACGCACATACAAAGGAGGTACACTAAGTGGAATATTCTTCTCTTCCGAATGACCCAGCAGTATTACTCAGCTTCATAAACACAAAACTCAGAGATGACTACCCAAGTCTTGACGAACTCTGCAGTTCATTGTGCGTAGACAAAGACAGCATAGTAAAAAAACTAGCTGCCATTGACTATGTCTATAACGAAGAAAAGAACAGATTCATATAGACCTGTTCTTTTCTTGCCCCTATATCATATATAATGCCAGACCAGTCCATGCTATTATACTTTCATGGACCGGCCTGTATTATTCTAATTCTGTGTTTTATCATCGTCTGAAGCAGGATCACCACTCTGCGGTTCTGTTTTATTCTCCTCATAAATCTTCTGGGCTATCTTGTCCTCATCCACTTTATTGACAACATGCTTCATAATATTCATGAACTTCGAGATCATTCCTATTGGATCCTCATCATCACCATCATCGTTTTCATCTAAAGCACTTGTGTCGCCTGATGTCCTGTCAATATTTCGATCATCATCAGTGACATCTGAAGGATACTGTAACATATGCTGTTTCTGTTTTAGTTTTTTCTTTGCTTCCTTCTCCGCCTGTTTCTGCTTTGCAGTTTTTTTCTTGAACCTTATATCCTCTTCCTCAGCAGTTATATATATAGGTTCTCCTGTCTCCTCGTCGATTCGCTTTATCCTGTCATACTCCGATGTCTTAAACGCAAGGTTCTTCTCTTTAAGTTTTGCTGTACAGGTTCTGTTTATATACATATAACAACACGCAAATACCGGCACACCGAGAAGCATTCCAAAGAATCCAAAAAGTCCTCCGCCAACGATAACCGCTGTGAGCACCCAGAAGCTTGAGAGTCCTGTGGTATCTCCTATGATCTTCGGACCAAGTATGTTGCCATCAAACTGCTGAAGAATAAGTATCACTATCAGCAGAATCAGACTCATAAACGGATCGGCTATAAGTACGATAAAGAAACAAGGCACAGCTCCAATGATCGGTCCAAAGAACGGAATTACATTTGTCACACCGACTATTACACTTATCAATATCGCATATGGGAAATTGATTATGGTCGACACGATGAACATGATAAGTCCGATTATAAGTGAATCAAGTATCTTGCCATTTATAAACTGACCAAATACCCTGTACATCTCTGAAAGTCCGTCCAGAACAACATTTGCCCTCTTGACACTGAACATGGCGTACACTATCTTCTTTCCTCTGGACTCCAGATACTCCTTATTAGCCATGATATATATAGAAGCAACTATTCCTATAAGGAAATTGTACAAAAACTTAAGTCCTGAGAACACTCCACTTCCTATGTTCACCACGATCTTGTCCATATTCGGCATGATCCTGTTGTTCAAAAACTCCTGCATCTTGTCATAAGCAGTATTCATATAATTCCTGATATCGTCCTCAGGAATATTCAACTTTTTAAACTTCTCATTTATATTCTCGACAAGATTCTGCATGTTGTCAAAATAACTGTCCATATTGCCAACCAGCTGCTTAAGACTGTCATATAACTGAGGAACCACAAGCCACACTATACCTGTGATGATTCCAAGAAATATGATTGTTGTCAATATGACTGACAAAGTTCTGGATACTTTAAACAGTTTCTTCTTATCTGTTATGACCCGATCCTGAAACAACGTATGAAATAACCTGTCAAAGAAAATGAGAACCGGATTCATCAAAAACGCAATCACCGCACCAACTATTATCGGCGCAAATGCACCTGAAATCTTATCAATTACAGACCTGAATCCTGCCCACTCCTCCAAAATCTTATTGAACAACAAGCCTACTATAATTATTCCTATAACAGCAAGACTTACATTTAAAATTCTTTTCTTCTTATTACTCTGTGCCACCTTGTCTCTCCCATCTTTTTCATTGCCACCATATGAATCGCCTGTGACTTTTTAATTATATGGTTTTTTATTAGTGTGTTCAAGACAACTTACGCAAATTTAACCATAGTTTTATCAAATTAAGTAATTGATTATATAATTCGTGCATATAATGCACTTTAGTAGTATATATCTTCATAAAAATTATGTTGTTTACACTTTTGTTTTCTAGTAAAATGTAACTTAGCCAAGGGCAAAATCAGATGCGGTCTTACAGCCGGCATCATAAAGGGAGGTGTTCTATATGAATTGGGAAATTGCAACCTGGCTTATTATTTTTGCTGCATGTCTCCTTATTGAGATCATCACGCTCGGTCTTACAACCATATGGGCCTGTGGCGGCGCACTCATCGCCATGATCATAGCTTTCTTCAGCGGATCGCTGGCATTGCAGGTAGTCGCATTCCTTATCGTGACAACTATACTTTTTTTCACAACAAGGCCACTCGCAAAAAAACATATGGACAACAAATTGGAGAAAACCAATGTGGAAAGTCTCATAGGCAAGCATGTCATCGTCTCTGCTGATATTGACAATCTTAAGTCACAGGGACAGGTCATGATAGGTGGTGTCGAGTGGACAGCAAGATCCAAGAACGGAGACACTATCGAATCCGGCACAGAAGTCGTGATAAATGAGATATCTGGTGTCAAGGCTATTGTCACACGAGCTTAACCACAGATATTATGTAACAGAATTCATACAATAGGTAAAGGAGTAAAATTATGGACGGAGCAGGATTTGCACTAATTGTTATTTTATGTCTTGTCGTTATTGTCATCATATGCAGTACGATCAAGATCGTGCCACAGGCACACGCTTTTGTAATTGAGCGACTTGGAACATACCAGGCAACATGGTCAGTAGGACTTCACATGAAGATGCCTGTAATCGACAAAGTAGCCAAGAGAGTTACCCTCAAGGAACAGGTTGTAGACTTCGCACCACAGCCGGTTATAACCAAGGATAACGTTACAATGAGAATCGACACAGTCGTATTCTTCCAGATCACAGATCCAAAGCTTTTCAGTTACGGCGTTGAAAACCCTATCATGGCTATCGAGAACCTGACAGCCACAACTCTTCGTAACATCATCGGTGATCTTGAACTTGACCAGACTCTTACATCAAGAGAAACGATCAACACCAAGATGAGAGCCACACTTGACGAGGCTACTGATCCTTGGGGAATCAAGGTAAACCGAGTAGAGCTCAAGAACATCATTCCTCCGGCTGCTATTCAGGATGCCATGGAGAAGCAGATGAAGGCAGAGCGAGAGAGACGTGAGCAGATCCTTCGTGCTGAAGGTGAGAAGAAGTCAGCCATCCTCATCGCAGAAGGTAACAAGCAGTCAGTTATCCTTGAGGCTGAGGCCGAGAAGGCTTCACAGATTCTCCGTGCTGAGGCTAAGAAGGAAGCAACAATCAAGGAGGCCGAAGGTCAGGCACAGGCTATACTCGCTGTACAGCAGGCAAATGCAGATGGTATCAGAGCACTGAATGAGTCAATGCCTACAAACCAGGTTATCACACTTAAGAGCCTGGAAGCATTCACAAAGGCTGCAGACGGCAAAGCTACCAAGATCATCATTCCTTCAGAGATACAGGGAATCGCAGGTCTCACCTCTTCTATCGTAGAGGTTGCAAAGAGCACTGAAGCTGCTGCCATATCAAAGCAGTAACATATCAGACTATTGCAAATAAATAAGTCAGATATTAAAAGACGTGCATGAAAGTTCTTTTTGAAGAATCTTTCGTGCACGTCTTTGTAATTACTATTTGTATTTTTCTGCCATTTCATTTTTACAATCATCGCAGTCATATATAGTGTCCTGCGACACATCTGCTCCATCATAATGGTTCGGTGTCACATACCATGAACCACACTTCGGGCACATTGAGCTAGTTTTATCAGGATCAAATTTCTTGCCACAGCTTTTACATTTTACCTTCACCCATCCACCTCATCAGTCATTCTTGCTCACATTGTTATACTGGAAGAAATCAATCCTGTGATCCTTGAAATAGTATTTTGCATCCCTCTCATTTACCTCGCGGAGGACCTTGCAAGGATTGCCGACAGCAACCACATTTGATGGAATATCCGTTGCAACCATACTCCCAGCTCCTATGACGGTGTTATCACCTATAGTAACCCCCGGAAGTATCGTAACTCCTGCACCTATCCAGCAGTTCTTGCCTATTGTTATTGGTGCATTGTACTGATAACCCTGTTTTCTAAGTTCCGCGTCTATCGGGTGTCCCGCTGTAGCAAGTGTGACATTTGGTCCGAACATGGTGTAGTCACCAACATAAATATGTGTGTCATCCACCATAGTCAGGTTAAAATTTGCATAGATATTGCTGCCCCAATGAACGAATTTACCGCCCCAGTTTGCATGAAGTGGTGGCTCTATATAGCAGTTGTCTCCTATCTCCTCGAACATCTCCTTAAGCATCTGCTGCCTCTTGACCATCTCTGTCGGTCTGGTCATATTGAAGTCATACAATCTGTCCAGACATTTTATCTGCTCCCTTGCGATATCCTCATCACCCGGAAGATAAAGTTCACATGTGTGCATCTTTTCCATCTCTGATTTACTCATTATAAATACCTCCTGCATTATATTTTTGTCTTGATAACCCCGACACGGTGCAAATTCTTTCATTTTCGCCATCGTGCATCATCACGTCAGAATAATTTCTTTCGTTTTCGCCATCGTGCATCATCACGTCAGAACAAATCCTTTCGTCTTTGCCGTCGTGCATCATCGTCTCAGGATCACACAGGCTATATGAACGACAACAGGCACCACCAATCCGCGCAAATGCGCACAATGATGATGCCTGTTATCTCGTCGTATGTACATTATCTGAAAATATACATAATCTGCAAATGTACATACATGGCGCACACGGCACCATATATATCATTTAGTTGTACTTGTAGTAATTGATGAGGCAGCCGTCTGTGATGATCTGTCTCTCATCATCTGTGAGTTCTCCAAGTTTCAGCTCTATCTCGGCAAAATCCTTGTTCACAACATATGCCTTGATGACCTCTGTCTTGTTCTTCACAGCATCCTTGATACCAGGAATGAATACATAATCATCATTGTCAAAGTCAAAATCCTTATCGATGACAAATGGAAGCATACCCCAGTTGATAAGGTTTGATCTATATCTCTTGGTTGCATATTCCTTTGCAATGTTTGCCCATCCGCCGAGGACCTTCTGGCACGATGCAGCCTGTTCACGGGCTGAACCGTCACCTGGCTTAACAGCATATATGGTACTTCCAACACCTGTATTGCTTCCGCATACGTCCTCAAACTTCTCCTTGATCGCATGCATAACTTCCTTAACCTCAGGGAACGCCTTGCCCATACATTCTCCTGCCTCACGAACCTTCTCTACAGCCTGGATAGCCTTTGCTCTTCCAACGTACTCAGGATCCTTTCTTGAAAGTGTGAACTCTGCAAGTCCAAGAGGATTTGATCTGTATGATGAAGTCTCTCCTGATGGGATGAGCTCATCTGTTGTTGTCACAGGATCATGTATAACTGATGCAACCTTGAGAAGAAGGTTATCTGTAAGAGGAACCATCTCCGGCCAATCCTTGATGTTTGGACCAAACTTGATCTCAACCGATGGATCAGCCTTGCCGACACCATTGTATACTCTTCTGTCATATATAGCCTTGTCAAAGAAGTACTTTGGATGTGTGTACTCTATATCAGCAAGGTCTGTCGCTGATGTCAGGTATCCCTTGTTGGCTGCTGTTGCTGCAATTGAACGGGCATCCATAAGTGCAACAGATGATATCTGACCATTCTGTATCTTTGATCCCTCTCTGTTAGGGAAGTTTCTTGTTGAATGTCTGATTGAGAATGCGTTGTTCGCAGGTGTGTCACCAGCACCAAAGCAAGGTCCACAGAACGCTGTCTTGACGATGGATCCTGTCTCAATGAGATCAGCCAGAACACCGTTCTTTGCCAGCTGCATATATATAGGTGTACTTGCAGGATATACTGAAAGTGTGAACTCATCTGCGCCTATACTCTTGCCTCTAAGTATATCTGCTGCGTCACAGATATTCTCATATCCACCACCAGCACATCCGGCGATAATACCCTGCTCAACGTACAGTTTGCCATCTCTTACCTTATCCTTGAGCGTGAAGTTGACCTTGCCGTCAAGGCTTACAAGTGCGCGCTTCTCAACATCATCAAGTATATCCATGAGGTTGGCATTCAGCTCATCGATGGTGTACGTGTTACTTGGGTGGAATGGCATAGCTATCATCGGCTTAACTGTTGACAGATCTACATATACAACTCCGTCATAGTAAGCCACATCTCCAGGATTCATCTCCTTGTATGCCTCACTTCTTCCGTGAATATCATACCAATCCTTTATCTTGTCATCTGTCTTCCAGATGGATGACAGACAAGTAGTCTCTGTTGTCATAACGTCGATACCGATACGGAAATCTGCTGAGAGCTTGTCCACACCAGGGCCAACAAACTCCATGACCTTATTCTTGACATATCCGCATCCAAATGTTGCTCCGATGATGGCAAGCGCCACATCCTGAGGGCCAACACCCTTCTGCACCTCTCCGTCAAGATAGATTGCGATAACGCCCGGCTTTGCAACATCGTATGTCTTGCACAGGAGCTGCTTTGCAAGCTCACCGCCGCCCTCTCCAAT
>CAKQQK010000003.1:0-65320 GCA_934270935.1 uncultured Coprococcus sp.
CGCGGGGTGGAGCAGTCTGGAAGCTCGTCGGGCTCATAACCCGAAGGTCATAGGTTCAAATCCTGTCCCCGCTATTTTTATGTAAGCCCAGATAGCTCAGTTGGTAGAGCAGAGGACTGAAAATCCTCGTGTCGCTGGTTCGATTCCAGCTTTGGGCACTGTTAATTACTCAACTCTTAATTGGAGTTGAGTTTTTTTTTACATAATTTGTACTCATATTATATATGATAATTGTGAGTCAAGATAGGAGAGGAATGTAGTCATGGTTTTTAATGTTGGACAGGTTATAAAGATGAAGAAGGCACATCCTTGTGGGACAAACTCCTGGGAGATACTTCGAGTAGGAATGGATTTCAGATTGAGATGCACAGGCTGCGATCACCAGGTTATGGTACCACGTAAACTTGTTGAGAAGAATTTCAAAGGATTTATATAGAAACAAGGGATTATATAGAAATGATTAGCAGTAAATAAAAAAGAAGCAGAATCTATTGGGTAATAATGGTGATCCTGCTTCTTTTTATATATAAGGTTTTTTGTGAGCTTTTATTGGGTATATCTCCATAATAGCTATACTCTCCTTTGGGAGGAGCACAGCCGCGGGGAGCGACTGTGCCAATTAAGGGATTGGGGGGTGTAGTCATACATGACTACTAAAGGGAGTAAATAACAAAAAAATGTGATTGTCAAAATTCAAAATAAACATTAGCTTTTTTCACATATTATAATCTGTGTGCTTTTGCTTTCTGTTTACATCCTGATAATATGATAATTTCAGATTTATTGCAAGAGCTTTAGATGCTTTCAAGCCATATTGCCATATATGTTAGCGATTATGACTGTTTTTGACTGAAAAACACCTTTAGAAACACTAAATAAGGATAACCAGAAGTTTGAAATGAATATATAATCACTTGTGAGCATAATAATTCAATAAAGTTGTCATAAAAAAGAAAGTTGCGCACAATGGTGTTGCGCAGCGAATGCGATGTCAGTAACGTCAAAAATGCAATATGTAATAAAGGATCAACTGCGCGGAATTAATTGAGTGTAATAATAAAAAAAGAAGGATCAACACTTTAGAGGCGTTGATCCTTCTTTTTATATAAGGTTTTTTGTGAGCTTATGTAAACAATACTTTACTCTCCTTTGGGAGGAGCACAGCCGCGGGGGAGCGGCTGTGCCAATTAAGGGATTGGGGGTGTAGTCATACAATGACTACAAAAAAGGGAGTAAAAACAAAAAATTGTAATTGCCAAATTAAAAGTTTATCAATGCAATGCAAGTATTAAGTATATCGCTTTTCTTGATTGCAAATTGATAATATGACAAAAACTGTATTATTGCAATATCATTTGACGTTTTTCAGTCATAAAACCATATAAGCTGTTGATTTTGACTGTTTTTTTGATTGAAAATGAATGATAATAATTTATCTTGATTAAAATTGTTATTTCTACTATCCAAAAGATATAAAACTGTGATATAACTTTAATAGTGTGCTTGCTAGTACATTATCTCACGATGTACTGTTGCAAGTAGATGCACATGATTGTGCATGTAAAAAAAGATCAGGGAGGATCACAAATGAAGAGCAGTAAGAAAAATCTCATTGCTATCTGCGTGATAATACTTATTATCGCAGGACTGGGAATTGCATCAATATATGTTGATAAGATTCCATCACCATCAGAGCATGCTACATTTTGGGCACTTGTACCGTCTGTTGTAGCTATATCACTAGCTCTTATAACGAAAGAGGTATATAGTTCTCTTTTTGTAGGAATAGTGATTGGAAGTGTGTTTGCTTCTAACTTTAGTTTCACGGGAAGTATAACTAATGTGTTGCAGGAAGGCCTCATCGCACAGCTGTCGGATTCGTATAATGTAGGTATACTTATATTCCTTGTTATATTGGGAACTATAGTTGCACTTATGAACAAGGCAGGAGGTTCTAAAGCGTTTGGAGAGTGGGCGGCAACACATATTAAGACAAGACAGGGCGCACAGCTTTGTACGGTGCTTTTAGGAGTGCTTATATTTATCGACGATTATTTTAATTGTCTTACAGTTGGCAGTGTTATGAAGCCGGTTACAGATAAGCACAGGGTATCAAGAGCTAAATTTGCATATATTATAGATGCCACAGCAGCACCTATATGTATCATTGCTCCTATATCTTCGTGGGCGGCAGCTGTCAGTGGATTTGTAAAGGGCGAGGATGGATTTGGCCTTTTTATCAAGGCTATACCGTATAACTATTATTCATTTCTTACTCTTGCAATGATGATAACTATGATAATCCTTAAGGTTGAGTTTGGACCAATGGAAAAGCATGAACTGAATGCGCTCAAGGGAGATCTTATCTCGGCAGGAGATGGAAAGAAAACTGTAACGGCAGAGGAGACAGATGTTGTGAATGCTAATGGCAAGGTCGTCGATCTTATCATACCGATCATCTGCCTTGTAATATGCTGTGTAATCGGAATGATCTACACGGGTGGATTCTTTAGTGGAACAGGATTTGTTGAGGCTTTTTCAAACAGTGATGCTTCGGTTGGACTTGCAATAGGAAGTTTGTTTGGACTCATCATAACTATATTGTTATATGTATTAAGAGGTGTGCTTAGCTTCAATAAATGCATGGAGGCTATACCTGAAGGATTTAAAGCTATGGTACCAGCCATACTAATTCTTTCGTTTGCATGGACTCTTAAGGGTACAACAGATATGATGGGGGCAAAAGACTTTGTCCAGAATGCATTGTCGTTGTCGTCTGGTTCGTCAGACGGAAGCGGAGCTGCACTGCTTTGTTTCCTGCCGGCAATAATATTTATCGTTGGATGTTTTATGGCATTTGCAACCGGTACGTCATGGGGAACCTTTGGAATACTCATTCCTATAGTATGTGCAGTATTTGAGGGAACAGATTACAATATGATGATTATATCGATTTCTGCATGTATGGCAGGTGCTGTGTGTGGAGATCATTGCTCACCAATATCGGATACGACGATCATGGCTTCTGCGGGGGCACAATGCAATCATGTAGATCATGTAGCTACACAGCTTCCTTATGCGATAGTTGCAGCGGTTATGTCATTTGCGGCATATGCAATAGTAGGCCCAATGACATATTATCTGCATGTTAAGTGGTTTGTTATGCTTCCGATATTCATCGCACTTATGATTGCCCTTGTGTTTGTGATCAAGGCCATCAAACGCAAGAATTCCCAGAGTTATGCGAATGCGAACGCAAGTGTTGCAGATAGTGAGTAAGATTTGCGTAGATTGGACATTCAAATAAACATTTTAAACAAATTATAAAAAGGTATTGACTTATTATAGTTGATAAGATATAGTGTGAGAGTAGAGTTTTCATTTATTTGAATCCTCTCTCCCCTCATTATGGTGGTCAGGTATCCCCTGGCCACTTTTTATGTTTAAAGGTAAATTTTTAGCATGTGAGTAGTCAATAAGGCATAATTCAATAAATGTTCATATTTGTTCACTTGAGATAAATAACATTTAGGTATATTCTGAGGTGGAAACAGTAGATGACAAAAAACAGGGTTGCATAAAAACATTAAGAAAAGAGGATGGATATGCAGGATAGCAAAGAGATAACGAATGAAGAGATAAGTAGAGCAGCTTCTATAATAGGGAAAATGCTCGAATATTATAATGGAAAGGTTGTGGGACAGCCATATTTGGGATATTCACTTCTGGTTGCCATGATGACTAATGGACATGTTTTGCTTGAATCGGTGCCGGGACTTGCGAAGACAACTGCCGCCAGAGTTATGACGGAGGCTGTGAATGGCACGTTTTCAAGAATACAGTGTACGCCGGATCTCATACCGAGCGATATAATAGGAACTCAGATATATAATATGTCTAATAATACATTTGAGGATAAGATAGGACCTGTATACTCAAATTTTGTGCTCCTGGATGAGATCAACAGATCAAGTGCAAAGACACAGAGTGCCATGTTGGAGGCTATGCAGGAGAGAGAGATAAGTATAGGCGGCAAGATATATAAACTTCCAGAGGTATTTGTGGTTATAGCTACCCAAAACCCGATAGAATCAGAAGGAACGTATGTGTTGTCAGAGGCGCAGCTTGACAGATTTCTTTTAAAAGAGACCATCACATATCCCAGGGCAAATGATGAGATAGAGATTCTCAACAGGGTTGAATCGGATGTATTCTCAGAAAATACGCCAGTAGCTGGAATAGAGGATGTTATATTCCTTCAGGAATTGTGCAAACGGGTGTATATGGATCCATCTATCAAGAAGTATATAGTAGATATAGTACAGGCATCAAGAAATACGGACAAATTTATGAGACCTGAGATGGCTCAGTATGTGGCGATGGGTGCTAGTACAAGAGCTGCTATAGCGTTCATGGAAGTCGCAAAGGCTGTGGCACTCATTAATGGCAGGCGGTATTGCGTTCCAGATGATGTAAAAACTCTTAGATATTCTGTGCTCAGGCATAGGATTATGCTTACATTTGCTGCTATAGCAGATGAGGTTAATATTGAATCGATAATTGATACTATTATAGGTGCGGTCAAGACCCCATAGAGTGTGGACAAGGCGGTATACATTGTGACGGAGAATGCTGTGATATGAAGATGACATATATACCAAAAATACAGGGTAATATGAAAGGTTATAAAACAATATACACGACCAGGGCAACATCAAGAATAATAGACGGTTCATACAATTCCATATATAAGGGAAGAAGTATGAATTTTGATGAGCTTCGGGAGTATGTTGTTGGTGACGATATAAAGGATGTTGACTGGAAAGCTTCGTCAAGAAGTCAAAAGATTCTGGTCAGACAATATATTGCAGAGAAAAAGCATAATTTGATGCTCGTAATGGATGCTGGCAGGAAGATGCTGGCAAATGCCAATGAGACTCAGGAGAAGCGAGAGATCGCATTGATGGCTGCGGGAACTTTGGCGTATATGGTTGGCAGTAACGGGGATTTTGTAAGTTGTACATATGCTGCAAAGGATGGCGTAAAGCATTTCCCTTTTAAGACAGGTCTTATGAATGTGGAGAATATACTTGCTGCCTATAACAGTGATGTAAATGTTGATTGCAGATCAGGAATATCACAGTCATTGGAGTTCATAACCAGAAACTTCAGACGAAGGATGATCATGCTTATAGTCACAGATGCAGAGGGAATCGTGGAAATAGATGAGGGCCTTATCAGGCAGCTTAAGGTCATTCATGACATTCTCCTTGTCAAGGTCTCAGATGCGGATGCGATGGGAAAACGTGTTTTTGATATGGAAAATGACATGTATATTCCGGATTTTTTCGGCAAAGATAAAAAGCTTGCCAGGATAGAGTCACAGAGACGTATGCAGCTTGAAAGGCAGTGCAGTGATAAGTTAAAAAAACTTGGAGTTTCGTGTGTCTGCGTCTCAGAACTTGAGAATATAGAAGAGAGAATAGTTGATCTTCTAGGCAGACATAAAAATGAAAGTTCATTGAGATAGAAAGTGCAGGAGGATGTGCAATGGAAAGTTCTGTAGAGCTTCAGTCACCATTTTCATATGCGGTATGGCCTTTGGTATTGGCGGGATGTATCGCTATCGCAGCGTTGTTGTTCTTTCTTATCCTGAAATTTATGAAAATTTACAGGGCCCAAAAAAATAATCCAAAGATAGTTGTGAAACCAGCTTTGGACATAAACGTTGTCAAGAATAAATATCTGAGTGAGCTTGCCGGAATTGACAGGGATTTCAGTATGGGGAAGGAAGATATAAGAGGTGCCTATCAGAGGATGAGTCAGTGTATAAGACAGTTTGTACATGCAGTTACAGGGATAAAGGTTCAAAATTATACCCTTCAGGATATAAAGAGACTTAATATGCCGATGCTGTACTCTCTTGTGGCTGAGTATTATGCGCCGGAATTTGCGAGAAAATCCGAGGGTGATGTGAGAAATTCACTTGATAAGACAAGGAGTTTGATAGAGAGATGGCGATAAAATATCATTGGGTCATATATATAGGGGCAGTTCTTGTGTCAGTTATGATGATATTTGTATTTGTAAAGAGTAGGCGCAGGGATGTCTATGCCGGCGGCAAACGGGTCGCTGGTGTCTTATATGCAGAGAATGAAAAATACTATAAAAAGAAATTAAATCTATATAGATATGGTATCACAGCAACACTTATTCTAAGTGCAGTGACTGTGGGGATGGCGTTTCTTTTAATGGCCAGACCATATACAAATGAGCGCGTACAAGATGAGAGGTATTGCAGAGATATAATACTGTGCATAGATATTTCTACATCTGTTGATTATCTGAATGAGAATCTTTTGGAAAAACTCAAGAACACTGTGGATGACTTGCAGGGAGAAAGATTTGGAATAGTCCTTTTTAATACAAGTCCTGTTTTGCTGACGCCACTTACTGACGATTACGAGTACGTGAAGGATCAGCTTGATCTTATAGCAAAGTGCCTTGACAGCAGGAATTCCCTGGATCTTGGCAGGGCATTTTCCACGTCGGGCGACTGGCTCTATTATGATGCATACATAACATCAGGCACACTTGTCGGAAATGAGGAAAGAGGAAGCTCACTGATAGGAGATGGTCTGGCGGCTGCGGCCGGTGATTTTTCTGACAGAGAAAGTGACAGCAAGAGAACAAAAGTGGTGATTTTCTCAACTGATAATGATATACAGGGAACACCGATAGCAACACTTGATGAGGCTGCGGATATATGCAAAGACAACGATGTGACCGTATTTGGTGTTGGGACAAAGGAGATGACTGATGAGAACCGCGAGAACATGAAAACTGCGGTGGAGAAAACAGGAGGCCAGTTTTACCTCGAGGAGGAGTCCGGATCATTTTCGGATATTGTTTCTTCTATAGAGAATATGAGTAAGAGCCTTGTGAAGGTGAAGACGATGGATGTGGAAACTCCTGAACTCGAGTTCCCATTTGTGATGATGCTGATGACTTTTATGGCTATGCTTGGAATATGCAGATGGCTGAGATTATAGACAGGAAACGGGTGTAACAGAGATGAGAATAGATCCTATAATTCCAATTTGGGTGATGGCAATATTGTGCATTGCTATGCTTCTTTTTTGGCGGAATAACTGGAAGGCATATGCACGTCAGATTGTTGCTGTTATATTGATATTTTGCATGAATCTGAGAATCATGGTTCCGAGTGACAACGTAACTGCAACTACTCAGGAACTTGATACATATGTGCTTTTTGTTGTGGATGACACATTGAGTATGCTTGCAAGGGATTACGATGGTGACACAGAACGCCTTACGGCGGTAAAGAATGATTGTGAAAAAATAATAGACAAAATGGATGGCGCTAAGTTTGCAGTTATTTCTTTTAATAATAATGCTAATCTCGTCGCACCGTATACAGACAATTCAGATTATGCAAAAAGTGTGATAGAAAGTCTCTATCCTCTTGAATCACTGTATGCCAAAGGCAGTTCCCTGAACATTTGCAAGGATGTGATGATAGATACTTTGAAGCGGGCACATGAAAAAGGTGACGGGAATGTAATAGTGTTTTTTATAAGCGACGGAGAGATTACGAGTTCTGACAGCAGACTGGAGTCATTTGGCGAAGCCTCAAAGTATGTAGATGGTGGTGCTGTTTTGGGTTATGGAACTGAAAAGGGTGGCAGGATGTATGTGAAGTCGTATTACAACGATCAGGAAGAGGTTCTTCAGGATACATCGTCTTATCCATATAAGGATGCTGTTTCAAAAATTGATGAGAAAAATCTAAAACAGATAGCCGGAGATATCGGCGTGAAATACATCAATATGAATGATGGACAGAGCAGACTTGAAGATGTTGTAAATGATGCGGTGAAAAATTCTGGCGGAGATTCTGCAAGCAGACAGGTCAGTGGATATGTGGATATATATTATATATTTGTGGCAGCATTTGCGGGACTCATGATATATGAATTCTGGAGTGTGAGAAAAAAGAATGTTAAGATATCGGAACAGTAAATCAGGTGAGAAAATGAAGATAGCGAAAAGAATAGTGGCTATCATTGGAATAGTCAGTGTTCTTGCATTTGCGGCATTGCTTGTCAATTATATATGCGGTGAGCGTATGATAGACAGATACAACAAAAGAATATATGAAAGCAGTACAGTTAATGCGTACCTGGGCTTTACACAGCCTTACATATATCACTACAACAAAGGTGATATATATTATAGTCAGGGTGATTATAAAGGGGCAGAGAATGAGTTTAAAAATGCACTGAAGTGGAAAACTGGGATGCCAGAAGATTGTGAGATGAGGATAAATTATGCTCTGTCTATAGTAAAACAGATAGATCCGCAGACTGTGACAAAAGATAACCTGGATGAGACTATAGACCGTCTTGAGGAGGCGAAGGCAGCTCTTTTAAAAAATGGCTGTGCGCATGATGAAGATGAGAATGGACACAACAGCGATGCACAGACTTTAAAGGATGAGATAGACAAGTTTGAGGAGAAGCTCAGGCAGCAGGTGGACGGATCGCAGCCTGATGATCAGGATAAAAAGGATGACAATAAGGACAAAGACAGCAAGAAGGACAGTGATGAGAAGGAAGAGGACACGACAGATACTGATAAAAATGATCAGATAAAGAAGCAGCTCCAGGATATTCAGAATGAGGGCCTTGAACAGAGAAATCAGGATATGGATTCATATGAAGCTTATAAAGATGGATATTCGTTCTATGACGGACAGACCTGGTAGGTAATATGAGGCCTCAGATGAGAAGATATTTTACGATAAAGGTCACATTAATAGAAATTAAATATAAATATAAAACTTGCGAATTGACAGACTGAGGGGTATAATACTGCTAGTTATGGTCATTTGTGGCGGAATATCCAATATAAGGAGAAAATGAACGAATAATGATTAATGAAGAGAAGGTCATATTGATGACCCAAATAGCCATGTATAAAGAGTCTCTGGGTCGGGAAGATCTGGAGAAGGGCAAATATTTCCAGAGCGATTATGTGAAGCTCAACTGTCTTAAGACTATAGTTTCTTCCACTGTGTTGTTTATTGTGGTTGCAGTTGCGTACATATATTATAATCTTGCGTCGATAATTGAGAAACTTACGGAGCTTGATTATTTTAAGCTTGCAGGCATGGTCGTAGGCGGGTATGCTGTGGTGTGTATCGGCTTTGCACTGTTTGCGTGGGTGCTCTACACATATCGTTATATGAAGGCTAAGCCAAAACTCATCAAGTACAACCAGAATCTGAAAAAGTTGATAGAGTTTTATGAGAGAGAAGACAGGGCTCAGGCTACTGTAAGGAAGAGGAGGGCTAAGTAAACATGGCAACACTTCTGGGATTTCGTGACGGAATAAAGAATTTTTGCAGTAAATATGATAAGTTTGTATCCCCACTGTGCAAGTTCATTCTTGCACTCGTGATGTTTGGTTCCATAGCGCATCTGACAGGATATAATTCAACTATAAGCAGTATGGTGATTGTGCTGGCTGCAGCATTTGTGTGTGCATTTCTTTCGGAATCGCTGACACTTGCCATTGGTGGTGTGTATGCATGTGCGCAGATTACAAGTGCCAACTTGGAACTTGGAATTACATTTGTTGTCATATTCATTATAATGTACTGTGTTTATATAAGATTTTTCCCTAAGGCATCATGGCTGATAATGTTTATGCCATTTTTCTACATTATCAATTTCCCATATATAGTTCCACTTCTCGCAGGAATGATTGCGGGGGCTGCAGGAATGATACCGGCTGCATTTGGCTGTGTTTTCTATTATTTCATGAAATACACTGTAGATTATGTGGCGCTTAGTAAGACAACTGCATCAGAGGATATGATAGAGGGATATAAGTATATATTCCAGCACCTTGTACAGGATAAGACACTGCTTCTCACAATTATAGTATTTGCGGTCGTGATCGTGCTTACGTATATCATATACAGAATGTCGTTTTCATATTCGTGGTATGTTGCGATCATAACAGGCGGGGTGGTTGAGATTGTGCTTTTCCTTGTGGGAACAATGTCTATGGAAGTTGAGATATCATTGGCAGGGGCATTGCTCGGCAGCGTGCTTGCGATACTGGTGGCGATAGTTGTTCAGTTCTTCAAGACGGTTGTGGATTATTCAAGTGTTGAGAATACTCAGTTTGAAGATGACGAATATTATTACTATGTGAAGGCCGTTCCTAAGGTTATGAGCAATGTGGCGAAGCAGGCACCGGTGAAAAAAGATCCTGTAGCATCTTCTAAAACACATCAGTCAAGAACTGCATCCGATAGAGTAAATGGCAATGGCAGCAGAGCAAACAATACAAGAAAAGGTGATTCCTTTACCGGATCAACGAGATAGATACATTGAAACGAGAGTATATGTGACCTGACAAAGATGTCAGGTCATATTACTTTGTAGATTAATATTGACATTAAACAGACATTAAACAGACAGAGAGGAGGATTATATGGATAAGATCGCAACATTTATATCTACATATTTTGATTGGTTTTATATAACTATGCCAAGTACAGTGGATATGATTGAGATACTCATTCTGTCATTTTTCATATATAAGATAATGCTGTGGTTCAAAACCAGCAGAGCGTGGACGCTGTTGAAAGGAATTGTTCTTATAGTGCTGTTTACAGCAATAGCCGCGGTGTTTCAGTTCAACACAATTTTATATCTCTTGAAGAATGCATTCAGTGTGGGAATTATAGCTGTGGTAATTCTGTTCCAGCCGGAGTTCAGAAGAGGACTTGAGCAGCTTGGAAGAAAAAAAATTATTAATTATATAATACGTGACAATGAAGACGATGGTATATTGTCGGAGAAGACTATATATGAACTGGTAAAGACGGTTCAGGTTTTGTCTGCAAACAGAACGGGAGCATTGATCGTCATAGAGAATGAAGTTGCTCTTGGCGAGTACATTGATACTGGTATTCCGATAGATGCTGTCGTGACAAATCAGCTTCTGCTGAACATATTTGAGCATAATACTCCACTTCATGACGGAGCTGTGATAATACGTAAGAACAGGGTCGTGTCAGCTACGTGTTACCTGCCACTTTCAGCGAATGATTCTATAAATAAAGAACTGGGAACAAGACACAGAGCTGGTATAGGTATAAGTGAAGTTTCGGACAGTATGACACTGATAGTTTCAGAGGAAACCGGCTCCATATCGATAGCTCAGGGAGGAGAGCTGTTTAGAAATCTGGATACCGAGGGTGTGAGAAGACAGCTTCAGACTCTCTGCAAGGACTATAATGGCAGAAAAATTCATAGATCCTCAGGTGTCAGACCGGTTAAAAAGAGAAGAAAGAGAGTTGTTATAGAAAATAAAGACAAAGCTTCCAGAAAGGAGGCTGAAGACGATGAAAGATAATACAACTGTTGTTAAGAAGAAAAAAAATAAACTGTTCAGCAATATAGGACTGAAGCTGCTTGCGGTGCTGCTTGGTTTCCTGGTCTGGCTGTTGGTACTGAATATCGATGATTCAGCTGTCACCAAGACGATAAGTAATGTTCCAATCAATCTGGTGAATACGGATGCTATAACAAGCAGAAATCAGTTGTTCACCATAACCTCAGGTGATACTGTGGACGTAGTCGTAAAAGGCAGAAAGTCTATTATCTCAGATCTTGATGCATCTGACTTCAAGGCAGTTGCAGATATGTCCAAGATATCCATAACTAATGCTGTGCCGGTCACTGTTTCAGCTGTCAACAATAGTATAGGGAAGAAAGTCAGTATAACTGTTGTTGATAATGTCATGTCCGTTGAACTTGAGAATGAGAAGACAGTATCGATACCGGTGACGGTGGTCACAACAGGAGAGGTTGCAAAGGGGTACACGGTGGGCAACAGTGTAGCGGCACCAAACCTGATAACTATCAAGGGTGCAGCCAGTGTTGTGTCTAGTATTGACAGAGCTGAGGTGACCGTGAATACCAGTAATGCAAAGGATGACATCACGACTAACTGTACACCTGAGTTTGTGACCGCAGATGGTGAGAAGATATCAGACAAGACTTTATCATATGATGAGATATCAGTAGCCGTAACTGTTCCTGTATATAAGACTAAGAATATACCTGTAAAGATAAGCGTGAAGGGAGAACCGGACGACTCATATGCTGTTGCGTCTATAACATATGTGCCTGAAACAATAGATATAGGTGGAGATGCTGCTGTCATAAAGGATATAAACAGTCTGGAGATAAATGATGTGGACATCAGTGGATGTACAAGTGATGTTGAGACAACTCTTGATGTGTCAAAATATCTTCCGGATGGAGTAGTTGTTACAAGGGACAGCGCATATATCAATGTTAAAGTAGCCATAGAGAAATCTGTGACAAGAAATATTTCTGTGAAAGCCAGTGATGTAACGATAATGAATAAACAGTCTGGATATGATTATGAGATCATTACTGGAAGTGAGAGCACTATTACGGTGAGTGGAATATCAAGTGAGGTTTCTAAGATCACAGCGAAAACGCTTGGCTTAACTGTAGATGCATCTAAGCTTTCAGAAGGTGAGAACACAGTCACACTTGAAGTGGATGACGGTGACCACTACTCTGTGAACAGCCAGAGCACGGTTACAGTCAAGGTGACAGCGAAATAGAAGCGGACGTTGAAGCAGGGAGGTGCGGTATTGTGGATGTCAAAAAGATTGATGAATTGAGGAAGATAGTGGATGAATCGGACAATATAGTGTTTTTTGGTGGAGCAGGGGTATCCACAGAGAGTGGTATACCAGACTTTAGGAGTGTGGATGGATTGTACAATCAGACATATAAATATCCACCTGAGACGATAATAAGCCACAGTTTTTATCGCAGCAATCCGGAGGAATTTTACAGATTCTACAAGGATAAAATGATATTTGCAGATGCAAAGCCGAATAAGGCGCATATGAAATTGGCAGAACTTGAACAGCAAGGCAAGCTGAAAGCTGTCATCACGCAGAATATAGATGGCCTTCACCAAATGGCTGGCAGTAAGAATGTCATAGAACTTCATGGTTCTGTTCACAGAAATTACTGCGAAAAATGTCACAAGTTCTATGACCTGGAGTATATAGTGAAGTCAGAGGGCGTTCCGAGGTGCCAGGAATGCGGAGGTATAGTAAAGCCTGATGTTGTACTCTATGAGGAGGCTCTCGATGATGAGAATATGAGTCGGGCACTCGATTATATATCACAGGCAGATACATTGATAATTGGAGGCACATCACTTGTTGTGTATCCGGCAGCGGGGCTTATAAGATATTTCAGAGGCAGAAAGCTGGTGGTTATCAATATGTCACCTACACAGAGTGACAGGAATGCCGATCTGCTGATCGCGGACAAGATTGGAGATGTGCTGGGAAGTATATGATGGCAAATTGCAGGTGTTCAATTAGCGAAGGAGATATTTATGTATTTTGAAAAATCAAAGGGATTTCCAAAAGATTTCTTGTGGGGCAGTGCATCAGCAGCCTATCAGGTTGAAGGGGCATGGAATGAGGACGGTAAAGGTCCTTCCAATTGGGATCAGTTTGTAAGAATCCCAGGCAAGACATTCAAGGCGACCACAGGTGATAAGGCTGTAGACCACTATCACAGATATAAGGAAGATATAGCTCTTATGGCAGAGATGGGACTCAAGACGTATAGATTTTCCATATCATGGCCGAGAATAATTCCGGATGGAAATGGTGAAGTGAATGAAAAGGGGCTTCAGTTCTATGATGATCTTATAAACGAGCTTGTGAAGTACGGTATTGTGCCGATGGTCACAGTATATCATTGGGATATGCCTCAGGCGCTGGAGAAGCAGTATCATGGCTGGGAGAGCAGGCGCATAGTAGATGATTTTGCAAGATATGCAAAGGTTCTGTTTGAGAGATATAGCGACAGGGTGAAATATTGGATTATCATGAATGAGCAGAATGTGTTTACCGGACTTGGCTGGAATGCGGGTATGCATCCTCCTGGAAAGGTTGATGACCAGAAGATGTTCTATCAGGTGAATCATCATGCATTCATGGCTCATGCAAAGAGTGTGATCGCACTCAAGGAGATTTGCCCTGAGGCAAAGGTTGGATCATCATTTGCGTATACACCGTCATATGCGTATGACAGGAAGCCAGAGAATGCCATGGCAAAGATGGACTATGATGATCTGAATAATTTCTATTGGATGGATGTGTATGCGTATGGAAGGTACCCAAGAGCAGCAGTTGCATATCTGGACAGCAGAAATCTGACGCCTGAGATGGAGCCTGGAGATGAAGATATACTCAGAAAGGCTGCATCGCTTATAGATTTTATGGGTGTGAATTATTATCAGTCGTGTGTAGTTGAATACAATCCGATAGACGGAGTTGGAACGACCCATGAGATGAACACAACAGGTAAGAAGGGTACTGCGAAGGTGCAGGGAGTTCCGGGACTTTACAAGAACCCTGCAAATGAATTTCTGCCAACCACGGACTGGGATTGGACCATTGACCCTATGGGACTTCGTATGTGCTGCCGACAGATCACATCAAGATATGATCTCCCAATTGTGATATCTGAAAATGGACTCGGTGCATTTGACAAGTTTGAGGACGGAGAGATACACGACCCTTACAGGATAGATTATCTGAGACACCACATAGAAGAACTTAAGAAGGCCTGTGATGATGGCTGCCGTGTGCTTTCGTATTGCACATGGTCCTATACAGATCTGCTCAGCTGGCTCAACGGATATCAGAAGAGATATGGTTTCGTGTATGTTGACAGGGAAGAGGATGAGAACAGTGGAACTCTGAACAGATACAAGAAGGATTCATTCTACTGGTATAAGAAAGTCATAGAGACAAACGGTGAGGAATTGTAGAACCATGACCATATGAAGATATCATATGTAGAATAAGGTAAGGGCAGAACCGATATATGAGCAAATCGGTTCTGCCTTATTTAATTTAGATTGTTTTTAGACAATCAGCAGGAGGAATGATGGTACACTGTATACATAAGATCAGGTGGGAGGTGTGGTATGAAGTATATTAGACTTATTTTGCTGGTGTGCATGGTCTCTATGCTGTGTTGTGGTTGTGGAGCTGGTGGGATGTCTGGTGAAGATGAAGCTGCGGCAACATTTATGGAGCATCAGAAAGCGCAATTGGATATTGGGAGAATATGCGGATTCGGAAAGGCTGGCGGTGAGTATATCTGTATAGGTGAGACTGAAAATGGGAGTTATGTCAAGGCGGCAGGCAGTGATCTGAATGGTGAGTTCCGACAGGAGAAGATGAATACGGACGATCTGTTGTCTGGAGATGACATGATATCTGCGGTTTATATAGATGACGATAAAAGTCTGTATCTGGCTGTGAGCAGTGTGAGAGAAGACGACAGCATAGTGAGCCGGATAGTTAAGGCCGGATCTGATGGCAGGACAGATGTACTTACAGATGGGATAGAGGGAAATGTAGACAGCATCAGACTGACGGCGGACGGAGACAGTTATGTGGCAGGTTGTTCAGGCGGCGTTATACAGAGCTGCACTATGGATGGAAAGATAAAATATACCATAGATGATGTTGATTACACTGATATATGTATTGCAGGCGACAAGCTGGTGGTTCTTGCTGAGAGAAATATTACTATATATTCGGTGGCTGATGGAAGTACGCTTGAAAGCATATCTTCATTTGACGATGCCATGGCGGAAGGCATGGAGGGGGCATTTTCTGAGAAAGGAAAGGATGCTCTCAGCTGCAGCAACATAATGAAATATGATGAAGACACTGACCAGATATTCATGATGCTCAGTACGGGATTGTTTGAATATAGATTATCTGACAAACTCGGAATAAGACTTGCCACGTTAAAGGGCGGTGACAAAGTATATGAGCTTTTGGTGGATGACAAGGATGCATTTGTGGCTGTTATGGGAAGCCAGGAAAGCGGGAAGAATATAGTCGTGTATTCGGCGGCTGATATGTATGAGGATCAGGCCGATGGACATAATGTACAGGAAAAATCCACAGCCACGCTGTATTCGCTGTATTATTCAGAGGCATATGAAAACATGATATCCTGGTACGAAGGCTCCCACTCAGATATGACAGTAGAGTATGTATGGGGCATCGATGATACAAATGGCATATCAGAAAGCGAGGCGATAAATTCGCTCAATACCCAGCTGCTTGCAAAAGAGGGGCCGGATGTGATCATCATGGATGGTCTGAATGTGAAGAGTTATGAGAATACCGGTGTCCTCATGGAGCTGTCACAGGTGGTGGATGAGATAAGAAATAATAATCCGGATTGTCTTGAAAAAGTAATGGACACATATAGAAATGAAGACAATTCGATATATGCTGTGCCGGCATATGAGTCATTTACTGCACTTGTAGGACCGGAAAATGAGATAAAAGGTGTGGATAATATACAGTCGCTTGTGGCATATATGAACAGCCTGGACACGCCGACATCTGGCAATGATATGTCGTTTTATTATTGGGAATGCTATTTCGACACATTATATCCACTATATGCGTCAGATATAGTAGATATATATGGCGATTATGACAGGGATAAGCTCAGAGTTTTCCTTGAAGATCTTAAAGTGTTATATGATTCCGGTATGGACAGGACCACACAGGAGCAGATAGATGAATGGACAAATGCGGCTGGCACATACGACGAGCAGAAAAAGAAAGCGGTGAATACCACTTACATGAGAGATCTGTTTAACCGTGAGTGGTCAGGTAGAAGATTTGCTCTTGTAAATATGGCGACAACGGTTGAATCACAGTATTTTTACAGCGTAAAAGAAGACAGCATGGCAGGAAATGAGGCAAATACTGTCAATGAGGACTACGAGTATGAATTGTGGGGAAATGATGATGGCGCTGTATACGTGCCAAATACCATATTTGCCATAAATAATAAGGATGAGAACCGGGATGCTGCGATTAGATTTGTGGAGGATATGTTCAGCACTGATATGCAGAAACTGTATTACGGTGTGGAGTGTGGCAATCCGGTGAATATGTACGGTGTGAGGGCGGCAAATGAGATGGCGCTTGAGATGGGAACTCCCGGAGGTATTGTAAATGTGGGAGGGAACGATTATATGAATTGGTCATACTGGCGTACTGATGGATATCTTGAGGATTACATAAGTAAGCTGAGGCAGTTAAAGTCACCGTCAAATCCGGATGCCAGGATCCGCAGCATGATAAGAGCAGAGATAGCTGATTATCTTGAGGGGGGAGTGAGCATTGATGATACGGTGAGTGCCATTGACAGCCAGCTTGGAGTGTATCTCAGTGAGTAGACATATGATTTTGTTTTTGTGAAAATATGCGTGATTTATGAGGTAAACTAACCGTTTGGCTAGTTTGCCTCGTTTGCTATATATAGTATAATTGTTGGATGAATTTTGTAGATGAATTGGTTTTAGGGAAAGGAAAGGGAGAATTATGAAAAAAGTGAGAGTATTGATGAGACTTATCACGGTATGTATCCTTGCAGTGGTGATGTTTTCAGTGAAGGGCACTTGGCTGGTTAGTGCTTCAGAGGGAGACGTGGCAGTTGTTGTTGATGGCGAAGGAACAGAGGTTGGATCATATGCGACACTTCCAGAAGCGTTTGTTGCATGTAGTAATGGGGATACAATACGTATATTGAGTGATATAAATGAGCCGGATCTTGCCATAGGATATGATCAGGGCGAGGATAATAAGCATATCATATTGGATCTCAATGGGAAAAGTGTGACACTTCAGATGTTGGAGGTTGATTATTCTTTATACATAATGAATGGTACTTTAACTGCTTCCATCTCAAATGGAAATATTTGTTTTACAAATGCTCTGCTCACGGTGTCAAATGTCAATATATATACGGATATGCTCAGTTGGATGACTGATGACGGAGTGAGTATAAAGAATGGATCAAATATTACACTTAACGGTTCGTCATGTTGGTTTGAAAAGTTATTTATGGACAAAAATTGCGTATTTTCAGTAAAGAATGAGAGAGGCGTTGGCAATTATGAGCACTTTGCAGATGGATTGGACGGTGTAAAGGATTTTCTTCCAGAAGGACTTTCAATAAAGAATACAACTATAATTGATGACGCTACGGGAGCTAAGGCTACGGATTTTATACTTCGATATCGAAGCCTTTCTGATACACCAGAGATAGCAGTCAGCATAAATCCAAAGTCATATGTGTATGATGGCAAAGAAAAGAGACCGGCTGTGACGGTTTCATATGGTGGCAAGGATCTGACCGAGGGTGTAAGCTATTCCTGTGTATACACTGATAATATTAATGCGGGAACTGCAAAGGTCACGATCTCCGGAATGAATTCGCTGCATGGACAGATAGTGGAGAATTTCACTATAGATAAGGCAAAACAGAAAGCTCCTACAGGACTGGTTCCAACCGCAGAGACGGTGGACGGAAAGAATGATGGTCAGATATCAAATCTGACAAAGACAATGGAATATAGTAAAGATAAAAAGAACTGGTCTGCATGTATCGGCTCAGTAATGAAGAATCTTGCGGATGGAAGTTATTATGTGAGATACAGTGAGACGAAGAATTACTATGCATCCCCTGCAGCAAAGGTCGTAGTTGGAAAGGGTAAAACACCGGCATCGAATGAGCCGACGACAGGTGATGTTACCACAGAAGCTCCAACAACAGAAAAACCGACGTCAGAAGATCCTACAACCGGAGCGGCTACAACTGAAGAGCCTACAACAGGAGAACAGACAACAGAGGCTGTATCAACAGAAAAGCAGACAACAGATGCGACATCGACGGAGCAGACAACTACTGAGGGAACAAAAACCACAACAGCTACTCCGAACACAGGAGATGACAGCTGTGTGGCATGGTTTATAATGCTCATGGCAGTCTGCCTTCTCGGAGCTGCAGGTGTGGTGGTTTACAAGAAAGAGAGATAAAAAATAATCATGAAATAAGTCTGTGAAGCCCTGCGACATGGGCTTCACAAATTTTTTGATGAAATGTTAGCACTCGTTGTTGACGAGTGCTAACAAAAGTGTTATATTATCATCAGACAAGGGAAGTGATAAATATCAGTTCCCTTGAATACTATAAATGATTAGTTGGGAATAAGGAGGTAAACAGCTATGGAGATGGATAAATACACACGTAAATCGTTGGAAGTTGTAGAAAAGGCCAAAGAAAAAGCTCTGGAATACGACAATCAGGAACTTACGCAGATGCACCTTTTGGCTGGCTTGCTTGAGATAGATGACAGTCTGATAGCCAAGATATTTGAGAAGATGGGCGTGAATGTTACTGGTGCTGTGAATGCGGTGGAGGATAAACTTGCAAGATTGCCGAAGGTCAGCGGTGGCAACATGTATGCCGGAAACAATTTCTCGAAGGCCCTCATCCAGGCAGAGAAGGAAGCAAAGCAGATGGGCGACACATATGTGTCAGTTGAGCATTTGTTCCTCGGTATGGTGGATAAGGCTGATTCGGATGTCAAGGAGCTTCTTAAAGGCTGGGGAGTAAGCAGGAATGCATTCCTCAAGGAACTGGCAGAGATCAGAGGCAACCACAAGGTTGACAGTGATGATCCGGAGAGCTCATATGAGGCTATGGAGAAGTTCGGATATGATCTGGTCGAGAGGGCAAGACAGCAGAAACTTGACCCGGTAATAGGACGTGATGCCGAGATACGAAATGTGATCAGGATCCTGTCAAGGAAGACAAAGAACAATCCGGTGCTCATCGGTGAGCCTGGTGTAGGTAAGACTGCGGTTGTAGAGGGACTTGCACAGAGGATACTCAGAGGTGATGTGCCAGAGGGACTTAAGAACAAGAAGATATTTGCACTTGATATGGGAGCTCTTGTAGCCGGTGCCAAGTACAGAGGTGAATTTGAAGAGAGACTTAAGAATGTCCTTGATGAGGTGAAGAAGTCTGAGGGTGAAGTGATCATGTTCATCGATGAGCTTCACACCATCGTTGGAGCAGGCAAGACTGAAGGTGCTATGGATGCGGGCAATATGCTCAAGCCTATGCTTGCCAGAGGCGAGCTGCATTGTATTGGTGCCACAACGCTTAACGAGTACAGACAGTATATAGAGAAGGATGCTGCTCTTGAGAGACGTTTCCAGCCGGTTATGGTGGATGAGCCAACCGTTGAGGATACCATATCTATCCTTCGAGGAATCAAGGAAAGGTATGAGGTGTTCCATGGAGTTAAGATATCAGATGGTGCCCTTGTGAGCGCAGCAGTTCTTTCCAACAGATATATAACAGACAGATTTCTGCCTGATAAGGCTATAGATCTTGTTGATGAGGCGTGTGCCATGATCAAGACAGAGCTTGACTCAATGCCTGTTGAGGTGGATGAGATCACACGTAAGATAATGCAGCTGGAGATAGAGGAGACTGCCCTTAAGAAGGAGGAGGATAATCTGTCAAGGCAGAGACTGGCAGACCTTCAGGCCGAATTGGCAGAACTCAAGGATCAGGCAAATTCTCTGAAAGCAAAGTGGGAGAATGAAAAGGCTGCAGTTGAGAAGATAAGAACACTTAAGGAAGAGATGGAGCAGGTCAAAGCTGATATTCAGGCTGCTCAGAGAAGTTATGATCTGAATAAGGCAGCAGAACTTCAGTATGGTAAGCTTCCGGCAATCCAGAAAGAGCTTGCTGAAGCTGAGTCTACAGCATCTGATAAGGAAAGGGAGCTTGTTCATGAGGTTGTGTCAGAGGATGAGATATCAAAGATCGTATCCAAGTGGACTGGAATACCTGTTGCAAAACTTACGGAGAGTGAAAAGAGTAAAACTCTTAATCTTGCCGGTGAACTCAAGAAGAGAGTTGTAGGTCAGGATGAAGCCGTTGACTACGTCAGCGATGCGATCATAAGATCAAAAGCAGGAATAAAGGATCCTAGCAAGCCGATAGGTTCATTTATATTCCTTGGTCCAACCGGTGTAGGTAAGACAGAGCTTGCAAAGAGTCTTGCAGCGGCTTTGTTTGACAATGAGCAGAACATGGTCCGTATTGATATGAGTGAATATATGGAGAAGCACAGCGTGTCAAGACTTATAGGAGCGCCTCCGGGATATGTAGGTTATGATGAAGGCGGTCAGCTCACTGAGGCTGTTCGTAGAAAGCCGTATTCGGTTGTCCTCTTTGATGAGATAGAGAAGGCACATCCGGATGTGTTCAATGTGCTTCTTCAGGTGCTTGATGATGGACGAATCACGGATTCCCAGGGCAGAACTGTGGATTTTAAGAACACGATCATCATCATGACATCAAATATCGGTGGTGCGGATATAGCAGCTGCCGGCGGAGAGATCACAGATGAACTGAAGAATGATGTAATGGCTCAGTTAAAGAGCAGATTCAGACCTGAGTTTCTGAACCGTATCGATGAGATCATAACATTCAGGGCACTGTCCAAGGACAACATCAGTGGTATCGTTGATCTTCTCATGGCAGATCTCAACAGCAGACTGGCAGACAGAGAGATTGCGATCAGGCTTACGGAAAGCGCAAAGCAGCACATCATCGATCAGGGATATGATCAGGTGTATGGTGCAAGACCGCTCAAGAGATATCTGCAGAAGAATGTGGAGACACTGGTTGCAAAGATGATACTTGCTGGCAGCGTGAGCACACAGTCGGCTATAGTGATAGATTATGACGGCACTGACCTGAGGGCTGAGAATGAAAAATAAAATATTAACAACAGAGAGCATGTGCGCTATTATCAAAAGGAATAATATTACATTTCTGACATTATTTGTAAGAGAATATTAGTAGTTTATTACCTGGTTTCATTTAATAATATACGTGTTTGCTGGATGTAATAATTGACACGGGTCTGAACCATGGATATAATATGCGGTTCGGATCCGTGCCTTTTTTCTGCATATTTAATAAGGGATAAATGTGTGGGTTGGTCAGATAAGCTGTAATATGTTATACTTATTGGGGCAGCTACATTCGCAGTGTAATGAGGAGAAAAGAGTGAGTATGCAGATTGTTAAAATGAAAATAATGGAACTGGATAATTACTATTTTATTGCGAGGCCGTGTGTGGATATAGCAGATCAGAAGGTGCAGGAGCTGGTGGAGAAAGCTGATGAGCATGATCTGGACTTTGTTGGTATAGTATATGAGAATGTCGGACTGCCAGAGGGAGTGACATACGATAAGGAATTATTTCTTGGGAAGGATCCGGCATATGTTATGCTCGTGAGGAATATAGGCGCTGGATTATATAGAAAGGATTTTATAGAAAAAAATCATCTGGAGATTGGAGGTTCTGATGAGCTGTTTCCGGACATTTATCTGTTGTGGCAGGTGTTCACGAGCACAGGCAGGGCGATGTGTGTAAGTGCAGCCATATGTGAAAAAGTTTATCGGGATACGGTATGGATAGATGACAGTCAGATGGCATTTACTGTAAACAGAGCATATGACAGGATAAAGGATATGCTTATGACTGATTGGGAATTGTGGCAGAAGTGGAAGGGATATTATTCATCTCAGAGATGGGCATGCTATTATGAATTGCTGCACTGGATGACGGAAGATGTTGGCTGGAAATTTGCAGAGAGAATGGCTGTGGAGTTTCACAGAAGCTATGAAAACGATGAAATAGACGAGAAACTGTTCACTATGGAGGAACGGTCAACCCTTTATATTCTTGCCAAAGATCCGGGATATGTAAAAAGATTTTACCTTGGAAAAGTTATCCTGGATAAGAGAGTATATGACTGTAAGAACAAGGTAAATGATCTTGAAAAGATTGTAGCTGAAAAAGACAGGATTATGCAGGCGCAGAAGGAATCGTATGAACGGAGACTGGCACAGAAGCAGGCAGAGCACAAGGAAATGTGCAGCAGACTGGAGCAGAAGAGACTGCTGGAGCTTGAACAGCAGAAACAGCAATATGAATCGTCAGTCACATTCAAGGCTGGCCGGGTGATAATGTTTATTCCTTTGGGCATCAGAAGGTTAGTGCTCAGGATGATGAAAAAAGAGTAATCAGTAATATGCTATGAAAATGGCGTGACATATGTGGAGAGAATGTATGGCAGTAGATGTATCTATAGTTGTAACTATATATAATGCGGAAGAATATATTGACAATTGCCTAGATATGCTGACGAAACAGACATTGAAGAATATAGAGATAATATGTGTTGATGACGGGTCTGCGGATGGGTCCCTGGGAAGGCTTCAGGCCTACAGCAGCAGGGATGAGCGTATAAGAGTGTTCACCGAGGAGAATAAGGGCGCTGGAGCGGCAAGGAACCGAGGACTTACAGAGGCGACTGGCAAGTACATGTTATTCCTGGATTGTGATGACTTCTTTGAACCGGATATGGTGCAGCTGGCATACGAGAAGGCTGAGGAGCAGGGAGCAGAAATCGTTATATACAAATCAGATCAGTACAATATGGACTCCGGCGAATTTGTATATGAGAACTGGGCTATGTTAGAATGGGCACTTCCACCATATGAACCGTTCGGTTACAGACAGATATCGACCAACATATTTAAGGCATTTGTCGGATGGGCCTGGGATAAGCTTTATCTAAGAGAGTTTGTAGTTAAGAATGATCTGAAATTTCAGGAACAGCGTACCACCAATGATGCACTCTTTGTGTTCAGCGCTCTGGTGCTTGCAGAGAAAATATCAACGGTTAGAAAGATACTTATCCATAGAAGGGTAGACACTGCGGATTCTCTTTCGAAGACCAGAGAAAAATCTTGGGATAACTTCTACAGGATGCTGCTTGCCCTCAGACAGTTCCTTAAGGACAGAGGAAAGTGGAATGAACTTGAGAAGGATTTTGTCAATTATGCATTACATTTTTCACTCTGGAATTACAATACACTGGCTGAGCCTACAAAAACAAAACTCAGAAATACACTGGTGTCAGAGTGGTTTGAGGAGCTGGGTATAAGGCAGAGACAAAAGGAATATTTCTACAATGAATATGAATATTCACAGTATGAAGCAATGTTAAAACTGCAGGATACACCGTGAAATAAATAAAGTGGTACAGTATAATAGCTTAAAAATATGCAAAAAGGCTGTTTGGTGTTGAAAAAGATCAGACATAAAGGATATAATATAAAATATTAAATTATGACGGAGGTAACATAGATGTTCAGTTTCGACGAGATTACAAAGGTGGACCCTGAGATAGCAGCGGCTATGACAGACGAGCTTAACAGACAGAATAACAACCTGGAGCTTATCGCTTCTGAGAATATTGTATCAAAGGCAGTTATGGCAGCCATGGGCAGCCACCTTACAAACAAGTATGCAGAGGGATATCCTGGAAAGAGATATTACGGCGGATGCCAGTATGTGGATGTTGTAGAGGATCTTGCAAGGGAGAGAGCAAAGGAGTTATTCGGATGTGAATATGTGAATGTACAGCCACACTCAGGTGCACAGGCTAACATGGCAGTGTTCTTTGCCATACTTAACCCTGGCGATACATTTATGGGTATGAATCTTGATCACGGCGGACATCTCACACATGGTTCACCGGTCAACATGTCTGGAAAATATTTCCACTGTGTTCCTTATGGTGTAAATGATGATGGATTCATAGATTATGATAAGGTGCTTGAGATCGCAAAGGAGTGCAAGCCAAAGCTTATCGTGGCAGGTGCTTCGGCATATGCCAGAGCGATAGATTTCAAGAGATTCAGAGAGATCGCTGATGAGGTTGGAGCATACCTCATGGTGGATATGGCACACATCGCAGGTCTTGTGGCAGCAGGTCTTCACATGAGCCCTATCCCATATGCACACGTAACAACTACTACAACTCACAAGACACTTCGTGGACCACGTGGCGGAATGATCATGTGCAGCAATGAGATCAATGAGAAGTTTAACTTCAACAAGGCAGTATTCCCTGGAATCCAGGGTGGTCCTCTTATGCATGTCATAGCTGGTAAGGCAGTATGTTTCAAGGAGGCACTCACACCTGAGTTCAAGGCATATCAGGAGCAGGTTGTAAAGAATGCAGCAGCCCTTGCTAAGGCTCTCATGGCAAGAGGATTTGACATAGTATCAGGTGGTACAGACAATCACCTCATGCTCATGGATCTGAAGAGACTTGGACTTACTGGAAAGGAAGTTGAGAAACTTCTTGATGAGGTACATATCACAGCGAATAAGAACACAGTTCCGAATGATCCTAAATCTCCATTTGTCACAAGCGGAATCAGACTTGGTACACCAGCAGTGACAACAAGAGGTGCAGATGAGGCTGATATGGAGGTTATAGCTGAGGCTATCAAGACAGCAGTGCTTGACCATGACAAGGAGAAGGCCGAGGCACTTGTAAAGAGCATTGTTGAGAAGTATCCTCTGTATGCATAACAACAAATAAGCTGTATATTTAGCGGAACAGAAGAGCAGATAGCATATATTAAAGCGGCACGGATATTTCCGTGCCGCTTTTTAGGAGAGGAAAGTATAAGGTGGATCAGGGAAAGAAATCTGGAAAAAGGAAAAAGTTAATTGTGTCAGCAGTGGTGTTGGTGATCATTATATTGGTCTCTTTCCCCGGACTGATAATGTGGACGGGGAAACATAAACTTTACAGCTCTGTCGGCGGGCAGAAACCTGATCTTACTTCTGCAGGAATGACGGTTGATGATGATGGGTACGTTGTATATGGGGGGAATCGCTACAGATATGACACTGACAACATCAATATACTTGTGATAGGCGTGGATGCGAGGGGACGGGATAATACAGTCGGTCAGGGGGATGCACTTATGCTGGTGAGTATAAACAGCAGGAATCACAGCGTGAAATGTATCAGTGTAAACCGTGATTCGATTGCGCCTGTCAAAGTTTTTGGCGTGGCAGGGGATTATATAACAACTCAGAATGTGCAGGCTGCTCTTGCATATTCGTATGGCAGGGATGTTATGGACGGGTGCGGACTTACAAAGTTTACAGTGTCCAGGCTTATGATGGATATTCCTATACATGGCTGTGTATCTGTGGATTTTGATGACATAGCAGAACTTAACAGATTGGTCGGCGGTGTAACGTTGACCGCAGTTGAAGATGTGGAGAAAGCAGGCATACACAGGGGGGACAGGCTGACCTTGACAGATGAGCAGGCATTGTATTATGTCACTGAGAGAAATAGTGGATCTTCGGAGATTGGAACAAACAGCGCCCGTATGAAAAGACAAAAACAGTATGTACTTTTGTGGTGTCAGGCTCTGCGGCAGAAGCTTGGACATAATATATCTGAACTCTGGTGTGCGTATAAATCTCTCATTGACGTTGCAACGACAGATCTTACAACTTCGCAGCTGATCTATCTTGCTGTAGAATTTGAAAAGGCGGATATTGAAGATGATGATATATATGAACTCCCTGGACAATACCGGAGGGAAAATTATTATGATGAATATATTGTGGATAGCGACAAGCTGGCGCAGATGATGTTGGAGATATTTTACGAGAAGGATGACTGACGAGATGGAAGAAGGATCGTTTGAAAGAGAAATACAGGAAGCTGTTGCCCTGGCAGAGAAAATTCTTGCTGAAAACAACAAGGATGAGAGCGGGCATGCGCCGGAAATTGCATATCGGTCTGAAAAGATGCCGGGGGATTTGCCTGATTCTGATAGCAGCCACAATACAGTGGTTCGTGAAAATCTGGCGGGATCTCGCAGATGGATATGGCGGATTATATTTGCGTGCTCTGCAATGGTGTGTATTTGCAGTGTGTTTTTAATAGTGAGATATGTGATAGGCCATACCCGGGGCCAGAAGGTAAATCAGAGGCTGCAGTCTATGGTGACGACAAAAGACATCGGTGCGGAGACAGAGGCAATGACCACAGATAATGAGAATAATTCAGATAATCCAAGTTATCCAGATCTTCAGGTGGATTTTGCAGCTTTGAGGGCTGTGAATAAGGATATATGTGCGTGGCTGTATATCCCAGGGACAGATGTGAATTATCCTGTAATGAAAGGTGGGGATAACAGTTATTACCTGACCCATGATGCGGATGGCAATTACAGTCCGGATGGATCGTTATTTGTGGACGTGGCAAACAGCACTGAGTTCACAGATTTTGATACAGTGATATATGGACATAATATGTCAAGCGGAACAATGTTCAAGACGCTCCATAACTATGAGGATGAGTCGTTCTGGGAAGATAATAGAAATATATATGTGTATATTCCCGGTGAAGTCCTAACATATCATGTTTTTGCGGCGTACAGGACAAATGACAGGCACATATTCACATACAATGATTTCTCGGACAAAAATGTGAGAAAAAGTTATCTGGATGGCATATTTGACGAGAAATTTGACAGGGGTACTGTTAAAAATGACGATGATGTAGATGTTGATAGTTGCGTATTGACACTTTCAACATGTTGTGGAATGGATGGAAAAAGATGGCTTGTCCAGGCTGTAAAGGTAGCCAAGGACTCTGCAGGCAGATAGAATTGACAGGCAAAAATGTAATATTGCACAATTGACTGGCGGTGGATGGCATGATATTATCTGGATAAAAGGCGGTGTACGGGATGAGACACCGGGGTATACAAGGAGAGTTAGATATATGAGAGCAAAAATGGGGAAATTCAATGTATTGAGATCAAGAACTGTTATCGCGATCATCGCTATTGCTATGACAGTTATGTATGGGACAACGGCATTTGCGAATGGCAGTCCGGATAATGGATATGAGACTGATTCGTCCAACATACTGGTGTCAGAGGCTGACACGTCTATACCTGATATATATGATCTTATGATGGGGGATGATCCAGCAAAGGTTCTGGATGATTCTGCTCTTGCGGGATATTCCACGCTGGCAGTATTTTCTGTGACAGCTATTGATGATTATGATTTCTCTGATATAGAGACAACAAAGATAAAGGGCGCATCAATTACCACAGATATGGATGTTCAGGTGAGATTTCTTCCTGCTGATGGTGCGTGGGAGAAGATAGAGTTTAGCGTAGAGAATGGCGTGCTGCTTGTAAAATTTCCATCTGAGGGGCAGTTCGCAGTGTTTGTAAAGGATGACATAGACATTGATGATGGAGATACAACTCTGGATGGCAGCAATATAGCTGATCCGGGAAAGGCTCCACAGACAGGAGATGCACTTCCTGTATATATTGGTATTGGGGTGATTGCACTCGGCGTAATTGCTGTATCATATAAGAAGATCAGAAAGTAATTGTATATAGATATTGAATATGGGCGGAATAAAAGGGCTTTTGCAGAAAATCTGTAAAAGTCCTTTTATGTTGTACAAAAAGTATAATGTGAAGATGATATGGCTGGCAGCAGACAAATATACACGTGAATTATTCATAAAACTCATTGAATAACACATTGATTTTTGGTAAAATTTTATATAAATAGGGCTATCAGACATTTTTGTATGATAGGGTATAACCATAAAAAGAAAGGCAGGGAGTAATTTATGAGAAGGATCAGATGTAGGCGAATTATTGCGTTTATCATGTCATTTATTATGGCGTTGTCTGTTTTGTTTCAGACTGATATCGCAATAGGCGGATTTGCGGAGGCGATGGCCGCAGAGAGAGAGGGGGTGACAGCAACGCCGACCGATGCTGACGATTCAGCGCAGCTTGCTGATACGACAGCGATAGATCTGAATGCAGATGGATATTATTGTTATCTGAAGAATCTTCCAAACGGCAAGATATACACAGGTAACGAGATCAAGATCAACAATAATATCGGAGTAAAAAAGATTGGGGACACAGCTGGAACAACGGCTTTGTCATCATCGTATTATACGATAACATATGAGAATAATATCAATGCGGGAACTGCAACAGCGATAGTTACCGGTAATCCTGAGATGAATTGTACAGGTACACTTAGCTGCACATTTCAGATAAGGAAAAAGACAATAACAAACAAGGCCTGGTTCTATCTTGACGGAACTGCATCGACAGACAGATACAGTGTAAATCCTGCAAAATATTACACTTATCAGGCTGGAGGTGTATATCCAAAGATATATGTCCGTTCATCGGCAACTGGCCCATTTCTTACTGAGGGAAAAGATTATACACTTTATTATGTCAATGTTGATGAGGCATCAGAGGTTATAAATGAACACATGGGCAATGGCCCGACGGTGACAGTATATCCTGTAAAAAATGGAAATTATGCAATAGGCGGAGACGATGAATATTTTGATATCTTTTATGGAATCAAACCGGCAAAGCTTGCTGATCAGATTGTAAATCTTGAGGGTGAGAGCTTTGTATATACAGGAAATCCGATAACCCCGAAGGTTGAGATCATAGATTCTACAAACAACGAAACTCTGATGGACTATGCAGATGTAGGTGAGGATGATTACGAATATAAAGTTACATATTCAGACAATACTGAACCTGGAACTGCGACAGTTACCATAACAGGATCGCCGAATAGGTACGAGGGCACAATTACAAAAACATTTACTATACTTGAAAAGGGAAGCTCGGTAAAAAGTATTGCAGATGCAGATGTAGATATTGATGGCCAGATTGTATATGACAATACGTATAAGAAACCTGAGCCGGTGGTTACATATAAAGGAACCACACTTGTAAAGGGAAAAGATTACAAGATTTCATACTATACAAACAATAAAAATGCAACTACAGCCAAGAGCAAGGCTAGTGTGACTATATCTGGAATGGGCTCCTATACGGGATCCAAGACGATAAATTTTGACATTGCACCAAGGTCTGTTGATAATCTTGAACTGACAGCTGCGGACGCTGTATATAATACTGCAAATAATATTGCAATTGCGGTTATCCCTACAGTTACAGTCAAGGATACCGGTCTTGGAACTACACTCTCTCTGGACAGTGAAAATTATAGTCTTGATTTCTCAGAGTACAGGGCTGCGAAAGATTTCAATGTTGGCGAGCACAGCTTTAAACTTAAAGGAATTAACAACTATACTGGAACAAAAACAGGAACATTCAATATAGTTGCCACCAACATATCTTCAGCGGTGATATCCGTCGATCCTGTGGAGTATACAGGAACAGAGGTAAAGCCGGTTCCGTCAAAGGTGACATTTAATAATACTGTGCTTGTGGCGGGAAAAGACTACGAGATCAAAGAATATGAGAATAATGTGGAACTTGGAAAGGCTGCCAGAATCACTATAACAGGTAAGGGCAACTATAATGGATCGGCCACGGGAATGTTCACTATCATGACAAGCAAGACGGGAATGACAGACGTCACTATTCCAGACATAGGAAAGATGACTTATACGGGATCTCAGATCAAGCCGGATGTCACACTTACATATAATGGAACTGAGCTGATAGAGGGAACTGATTACACGGTGTCGTATGGGGCGAACCTTTCTCCAAAGGATACAGGATCTGTCACATTTACTGGAATTGGAGGATATGCAGGAAATGTGACAAAGACCTTTACCATTGCGGCAAAGGATATAAGCGCTAATGACGTAATTCTGACAAGGAACAAAGTAAACTATGAATATACAGGGTCGCCTATAAAACCTGATATAACTGTTACATATAATGGAATGGTTCTTCAGGATGAGGTTGACTATAAGGTTATGAATCTGTACACAGAGCCGGGTACATATAATATGGTAATAAGCGGTGCTGCTGGTTCTTCACCATATTTCTCCGGTATGAGGATATTCCAGATAGTAATCACCGCCCCAGCGGGTGAGATGTCAAAGCTGAATTATGCAGAGATACCTGATCAGTATTACACGGGATCAGAGATCAAGCCGGCACTCACTATAACAAACGGTGATTATACACTTAAAGAGAACAAGGATTATGTTGTAAAGACGAGAAAAGACAATACAGATGTAGGCGTTTCTACTATAGAGATAGAGGGAATGGGATCCTACAGTGGAACAAAGACTCTTGAGTTTAATATTATTCCTAAGCCTATAGAAGCCTGTGATATACAGGATATAGAAGATGTGCCATACGAGATGGGATTTGAGATCGAGCCTGCTGTGACTGTGAAGAATGGTTCAAATGAGCTTACACAGGGTGTTGATTACACCATTGAGTTTAAGAATAATATTGATGTCACAGATGAGGCTGAGGCCATCATCACAGCAAAGAGCAGCAACTACACAGGATCTGTGACGAAGCTGTTCAAGATAACACCAGTATCTATAGTAGCTACCGGAAACGGTGTGAGTATAACAAATGCAGATGTTACGCAGGAGTATACAGGATCCGTGATCAAACCTGCAATTGTTATAACCAGGTATTGGAACAATAAGAATTATACCCTGACCAGGGATGTTGATTATACAGTAGAATATGCAAACAACCTTGAGGTTACAGGTTCCGGAGAGAAGGCATCTGTAACGGTTACAGGTATAGGCAACTTCACCGGACAGAAGGTTATGAGATTTGAGATATCAAAGAGAGATATATATTCGTGTACCATAGATCCTGTTCCGGATCAGCAGTGGACTGGTGAAGCCATAACACCTGTTGTAAAGGTTTACAATGGGGATGTAGTGCTTGAAAAAGGTACTGATTACGATGTGATATTCAGCAACAACACTGATGTGGGAGAAGCTTCATATACCGTAAGTGGCAAGGGTAGTCATTATACAGGTAAAGTTACCAAGACATTCCAGATAACAAAAGAATTTATCGATATAGAGGATAATGACAAGATATCGATAACAGGGCTTGGAGATCAGACATATAATTTTGGAATTGATATCTCACCAAAGTTCACGCTCAGTTATGACGGCGTGGATATGGTGGCAAGGGAGGATTACTCCTATAGATTTACGGACAATAAGAATGTGGGAACTGCGACACTTACCGTGACAGGTATGGGCAGATTCAAGGGAACACTCACATACACATTCAATATACTTCCATATGACATTTCGGACGACACACTTGTCCTTGAGAAAGGCGCATTCGAGTATACAGGAGATGTGATCAAGCCGGCACCTGCATCAGTGATGTCGGGAGACAAGACGATCATCACGGATTTCTCTGGATTTGATGTTACATATGGAGAAAATACAAACGCAGGCAAAGGTGCTGTTGAGGTCACAGCAAAAGCTGGCGGTTCATTCACAGGAAAACTGAGCCAGACATTTGTAATATATAAGAAGAGTCTTACAGGTGCGGCTGTGACGGCGGAAGATGTCACATATACAGGGAAAGAACAGACACCGAAGGTTGTTGTTACCTGCAAGGATGGAACAGTGGTTCCAGAAGACAGTTATGAGGTTTCCTACAAGGATAATACAGACGTGGGTACAGCCATAGTGACTGTAACAGCTGTTGAGAACGGCAACTACGAGGGCACTGCAAGCGGCAGTTTCAAGATAAATGGTCTGGATATCAGCAAGGCTTTGATAGCACCTGTCGAAGATCAGACATACACAGGATCTGAGATCAAACCGGATCTGACTATCACATACGGTGCGACAAAGCTTATAGAGGGTAAGGACTATACCATATCAGGTTATACAGACAATACGAATGTATCGACGGCTGATGTACCGGCAACCATCACAGTAAAGGGTGTGGGAGTATACGGTGGCGAGATAAAGGCTGAATTCAACATCGTTCCGGCATCTATAGATGGGGCAGTGGTCGACGGCGTGGATGAGAGCGTTCAGTATACCGGATCAGCAATCACATTCACAGGTATAACAGTGACTGTCGGAGGCAGAAAGCTTACAACCGCTGATTACAGTATCGCATATAAGAATAACACTGATGCATCTACCACAGATACATCTGCGTCAGTGATCGTAACAGGTAAGGGCAACTACACAGGAACAAAGACAGTGCTGTTTGAGATAACCAGCAAGGATATCAGCGGCTGCACTGCTGGAGTCATAGAGACCCAGACATATACAGGTAAAGAGATCAAGCCTGAAGTGACGGTAAAGGATGGCTCTAGAACTCTTGTAAAGGACAAGGATTACACTGTTGCCTACAGCAGCAATACAAATGTGACTACGGCATCATCAAAGGCTAAGGTGCTCATCACAGGAACCGGCAATTACAAGGGAAGCCTGACACTTACATTTGACATTGTGAAACAGGTAGTAAAACTTGGCGATGAGAATGTGGCTGATATAGAAGACCAGGTTTATCACATGGGCGACAGTATTGAGCCGGAAGTTGTGGTGACAGTTGGCGGCGAAGTGATACCTTCATCAGAGTATACAGTCACATATGCGAGAAATATTAATGTGGGAACTGCCACTGTTACGGTTACAGGACAGAATGAGTATGTTGGAACTGTTGTAAAGAACTTCAATATACTTCCAAGATCCATAGCCTCAGCAACCACATCAAAGAAATATTCCAGTGAATATTCACCTTCTGGAGTGACATTCACTGTGGACGGATTTGAACTGACAGTGGACGGAAAAACATACGAGATCACGGATATGAGTCAGTTCACTGCCACGCAGAAAGGCACTGATAAAGCGGGAACAGCGACTATCACTGTCGCAGCAAAGGCAGACACGAACTTTACAGGAAGCTTTACGATAAAAGCGACTATCACATCAGCAGGCATTACAGATGATGATGTGACGCTTGAGAACACTCAGTATACCTATACAGGAAGTGAAATCACTCCGGAAGCAGTTGTAAAACATGGAGGGGTAACACTTGTAAATGGAAAGGATTACACGGTTGGTTATGAAGATAACAAGGAGTGTTCAGACCAGGCAAAGGTTATAGTAAAGGGAACAGGCAACTATGCAGGAACTGTATCAAAGAATTTCACGATCGTTCCGGCAGATATAGAAAATGCGGTTGTTACGGCTGCAGAGCGTACATATACAGGTAAGCCACTCACAACCACAGTTACTGTTACACTTGGGGAAAAGACTCTTACAGAGGGTACGGATTATGTGGTCATCTACACAGAAGATTCAGTGACAAATGCTGGCAAGGGCAGGTTCACTGTAAAAGGACAGGGAAGTTACAGCGGAAGTGTAGATGGTTCATTCACCATCAAGTCTAAGAGCATAGCAGCAGAAGGCATCATTGCATCAGGTGTTGTTGACAAGTCATATACAGGATCACCTGTAACACAGGATATAACAGTGAGTGATGGCGATATAAAACTTGTACAGGATGTTGATTACACAGTTTCTTATGAGAATAATACGCAGGCATCGACGGCTGACAAAAAGGCAGCAGTTATCATAAGAGGTAAGGGTAATTATGACAGTGCGACTCAGCAGAGAATTGAATTCAGCATTGATAAGATAAGCCTTGCAGATGCAGTGGTTGATGGCGTTGAAGATAGTTGTGAGTACACAGGATCAGCCATAACATTTGACGGTATCTCAGTGAGCGTATCAGGAAGAACTCTTACAGCGGGTACTGATTATGTGATCAGCTATAAGAACAACAAGAATGTATCAACAAACAGCAAGAAGGCAGAGGTTGTAATATCCGCAGCGGATGGAAGCAACTATACAGGAAGTGTGGGCGTAACATTTACGATCACAGCGAGATCTATAGAGAAGTGTACTGTGTCTGACATAGAAGGCCAGATATACACGGGCAGCCCACTCACTCCAGCTGTTGAGGTCCGTGATGGACAGACAACTCTTGTCGAAGGAACGGATTACGACATAATTTATGATAATAATACTAATGTGACAACTGCTGATTCCATGGCAAAGGCTGTTATAACAGGTAAGGGCAATTACGCAGGAACAGTCACAAAGAAATTTGCAATATCAAAGAGAGTTATAGACATAAGCAAGGCAGTTATAACCATAACTGATAAGGTTCCGGTTGAATACAATCCTGCCGGTGCTGCAGAGCCTGCAGTCACTGTTTCTCTCGGAGGAGAACTTCTTCCAGAGGATACATATATTGTGTCATATCAGAACAACAAAAATGCCGGAAAGGCAACTATCACAGTTACAGGTACTGGAGAGTACAAGGGTGTGGTTACTACAAACTTTGAGATCACACAGCTCGACATATCAGGTGGAGAGATAACACTTGAGAACGACAGTTATGGATATACCGGTGATGAGATAAAGCCGGCGGTTACAGGTATAACTGTGAGAGGCATGGATATCACACCTGGAAGTGATTTCGATGTGACATACAGCAGCAATGTGAAGGCAGGAAAGGCAGATGTAACTGTAACTGCCAGAGCAAACAGCAATTACAAGGGAACTATAAAAGGTCAGTTCACTATAACAGCTTCAGATATATCAGAGGCAAAGGTTCAGGCAGCAGATCAGGAATATACAGGATCAGAGCTTAAACCGGTAGTGACGGTATATGTTGGAGAGCGCAAGCTCGCAGCTGAAACTGACTACACAGTAGAGTATTCAGATAATATAAATGTGGGCAAGGCATCGATACTTGTCACAGGAACAGGCAACTATACAGGAACTGTGAAGGGTTCATTTGCCATCACAGCAAAGTCCATAGGCACGGCAGTTGTCACTGTGGCAGATCAGATATACACAGGTGAAAAGCTTACACCGGAAGTCGTTGTCACATTGGACGGAAAGGTGCTTCCGGCTACAGAGTACGATACAGAGTACGCATCAAATGTAAACAAGGGCACTGCTTATGTGACTGTCATAGGAAAGCATAACCACAGTGGCCAGGTTAAGAAGTCATTTGAGATAGCAGCAATGGATATATCTGTATGTGATGTGGAGATAGCTGAATCTGTAAGTTACACAGGATCAGAGATAAAGCCTGACGTAACGGTAAAACTTGGAGACACTGTCCTTGAGAAGGGCACAGACTTTGAGGTAGAGTACAGCGACAATATAAATGTCACAACACAGGCGAAAAAGGCAAAGGCTGTCATAACAGGTTATGGCAATTTCACAGGCCGTAAGACTGTGACATTTGAGATCACTCCGGCTGACTTCGCAGCAGCAGTGATAAGTGGAATTCCTAAGAGCGTAAGATACACAGGAAAGAATGTGACTTTGTCAGGATATGAAGTGAAGATCGGTGATGTAAAGCTCGCTGAGAATATTGATTATGTTGTCACCTATACAGATAACGTTGAGGTCGGCAAGGCGGCTGTAAAGTTTGCAGGTATAGGAAATTACAGCGGAGATCAGACTGTAGGATTTGAGATCACAAAGGCGGATATAAACGATTGTGATATAGTTTCTATCCCGGGACAGAAGTGGACCGGAAGTGAGATAAAGCCTGATGTGACTGTGAAGAACGGAAGTATCGTTCTTGTATCAGGAAAGGATTATACCGTAACATATGCAAACAACACAGATGTAACGGATAAAGCTGAGGCAGTCATAACAGGAAAGGGCAACTACGAAGGAAGCAAGACAGTACACTTCTCAATTTCGAGAAGCGTAGTGGACATCAGCACGGCTACAGTTTCAGCAGTTAAAGCACAGATTTACAACATGGGCAAAGCTATAACACCATCTGTGGATGTGATATGTTCAGGAATAAGCCTTAAGGAAGGTGTTGATTATACACTGGCTTATGAGGACAATGTAAATGTCGGAACAGCCAGGATGATAATCACAGGTATGGGCTATTATTCAGGAACAAAGACAGTATACTTCACGATAAACGCATTTGATGTATCAAAGGGAAGTCTGAAGCTTGACAGCGACAGACTTGTATACACAGGAAAAGCACAGCAGCCACTTATCAGCGGAATAGTTATCTCGGATGATGTGGTGATAACTGATATGGACAGCTTTGATGTGGCATGCACAGACAATGTGAACGTGGGAACGGCAACGGTTGTCGTCACAGCAAAGACTGCAGGAAACTATACTGGCAGTGTAAGCGGTGAATATAAGATTGTGGCAGATGATCTGTCAGAAGCTGTTGCAACTGCAGAAGATGCCGTATATCAGGGCACTGCTTTGACACCTGCTGTCAAGGTTTCATACAAGGGCAGAGTGCTCACCGAGGGCAAGGATTATAAGGTAAGCTACAGCAACAACGTAAAGGTTGGCAAGGGATCATTCCTTGTAACAGGTATAGGAAACTATACAGGAAATGTGAGCGGAAGCTTCAATATAACTGAGAGAACTATCACAGACGCAGATTTGTATGTGGAAGATCAGGTATATACAGGCAGAGAGATCACACCGGATGTGAAGGTTGTCCTTGGTGGAAGAACCCTCATATCGGGAACTGATTACACAGTTTCATATGACAAGAACGTGAATGTTGGTACTGCAGTAGTAATAATAGGAGGTACTGGCAATTACAAGGGAAGCATTACAGATACATTTAAGATTACCCAGGCGGACATAGCTGATGCGGTCATATCTGCCATAGAGGATCAGACATACACAGGAAAGCCTGTGACACCTGTAGTATCTGTCAGCGCTGCTGATGGAACACAGTTAAATGTGGGAATTGATTACGAGATCACATATTCGGCAAATATGAATGTGACTACGGATGAACAGATGGCATACGCTGTCATCACAGGAAAGGGCAATTATGCCGGAACTGCAAAAGAGAAATTCAGGATACTTCCTAGATCACTTTCAGGTGCAGCGGTAAGCGGCTACAGTGATTCAGTTTCTTATACAGGCTCAGAGGTTACATTTGCTGATATAGTTGTTACATGCGCAGGTGAAGTCCTTACAGCAGGCTCTGACTATACTGTGAAGTATGTCGGCAACAGATCAGTCACAGCAGATGATGGTACATACTTTGTTGTGACAGGCTGTGGCAATTACACTGGTGAAAAGACGGTACACTTCACGATCACAAAGAAGAATATCAGCGATTGTGATGTCCAGGAGATAGAGAGCCAGGTATGGACAGGCAAGGAGATAAAGCCTGATGTAACTATCAAGAATGGAACTATACTTCTTGCAAATGGTGTCGATTATGACATCACATACTCAGCAAATGTTGCTGAGACAACAGACACTGCTAAGGCAAAGGCGGTTGTGACAGGTAAGGGCAATTACACTGGAAAGATAACAAAAGAATTTGTCATTGCAAGGAAGCTTATCGATATATCAGGTGCAAGCGTAAAGACTATACCTGATCAGACATATGCATTTGGCAGAGATATAACACCAGCAGTCACAGTGACTCTGGACGGAAAGAATCTTGTGCTGGGCGAGGATTACAAAGTAGATTACTCAGACAATGTGAATGTGGGAACAGCCACGGTTACGATCACAGGAATCGGTGGTTACAACAAGTCGTTACAGGCGAAGTTCAAGATCACAGCGGTGGATATGAGCAAGGCAGTTATAACTCTTAAGGGAAATGCATTTGAGTACACGGGAGATGAGATCACACCTGCTGTTGTAAAACTTGCCATAGTAAATGGAGATAACACAGAGATCCTCACAGATCTTACACTGTTCAATGTGAAGTATGAGGACAATGTGAATGCCGGAACAGCAAAGGTATATGTATCGGCAGGAAAGAATGCAAACTTCACAGGAACAGCAGAGGGAAGCTTCGAGATAACACGCAAGAGCATAGCAGGGGCCGTGGTAAGCACCGGTGATGTGACATACACAGGAAAAGCAGTTGTTCCTGAGGTCAAGGTGGTTATCGGAGACAAAGAACTTGTAAACGGAACAGATTACACAGTAACAGTTTCAGAGAGCGTGGATGCCGGAACGGCAGAGTGCACGATCACAGGTAAGGGCAACTACGAAGGCGTGATAAAGCATACATTTGAAATCAAGGCGAGAAGCATTGCCGATGGAGAATGCAGCATACCATCACAGGTATATACAGGATATGCCATCACACCGGATGCCAAACTTGTGGTAGATGGCGTGGCTCTCAAAGAGGGAATTGATTACACAGTAACATACACTGATAACAAAGATGTGACATCAGATGACAAGAAGGCTACAGCAGTCATAAAGGCTATGGGCAATTACACAGGCCGTCTGATCGTAAACTTTGATATCACAGCGAAAAAACTGACAGCGGATGATATCGAAGATATAGCTGCACAGGAGTACACCGGACATGCAATCGAGCCGGCACTTACTGTAAAGAACGGCGATGTCATTCTGGTGGCTGGCAGAGATTATGAAGTAACATACAGCAACAATATTGACAAGACGGCAGATGCAAGAGCAACTGTAAAGGGCAAGGGCAACTACCAGGGAACTGTTACAAAGGTATTCGAGATCTGCGGCGCAAGCATTGCAGATGCAGTGGTGCTTGGAGTTCCAGAAAGCGCAGTTTATACAGGAGACAGCATCACATTTGATGATATCTCAGTAGTGATGAAGGGCGAAACTCTGGTATATGGTTCTGATTATACAGTAAGCTACGAGAACAATGTGAATGTAACCACAGCAGACAAGAAAGCATACGTTGTGGTTAAGGGAATCGATAACTATGGTGGGCAGATAAGAACATCATTTGACATTACACCAAAGAATCTTGAGACATGTAAGGTTGATGCCATCGAAGGCCAGATATATACTGGCAGTGAGGTGACACCTGATGTTACTGTAAGAGATGGTTTGAGGATCCTCGAAAAGGATACGGACTATACTGTAGAGTACACAGACAATGTAAAGGTTGGCAAGAATGCAAAGGTGACAATCACTGGTAAGGGCAACTATACCGGCTCACTTACAGCAGAGTTTACTATAGCAAAAGAGGTGCTTGATATCTCGAATGCAGTGATAAGTGCTATTGCGGATCAGTATTATGATTTCGGCGCAGAGCTCACACCTGCAGTGACAGTCAAGCTTGGCAGCAAGACTCTGACAAAGGATGTGGATTACAGTGTAACCTACACAGACAATATAAATGTAGGAACTGCAACCGCTACAGTTAAGGGTATCAATCAGAATAAGGGAGAGATAAGCCGTACATTTAAGATTCTCCCTGTAGATGTGACAGGAGCGGATATAACGCTCAGCCAGGATGCGTATGAGTACACAGGCAGCGCAGTCAAGGCACAGATAGTATCAGTTACAGTGACAAGAAATGGAGCAAAGAGAGAAGTAACAGATCTCACACCATTTGAGATCACATATGCTGACAATACAAATGTAGGAACTGCAACAGTTAAGATCCAGGCGATCGAGAATCAGGGATTTGCAGGAACTGCACAGAAGAACTTTAAGATAAGCGCGGCACTTATAGATTCTGCAGAGGTGACAGTCGGCAGCGCGGTATACACAGGAAAAGCAATAATTCCTGAGTGCAGTGTTGTGGCAGGTGGAAGGACACTTGCTCCTGGTGTTGATTACACAGTTACTGCTTCAAACAATGTAGATGTGACAGACAGTGCAAAGCTCACCATCAAGGGTATCGGAAACTATGCGGGCAGCGTGACAACTCAGTTTGTCATCAGTCCAAAGAGGATATCTCTTGCGGAGGTAAAAGCAGAGAGTGCTGAGTACACAGGAGCTCCTGTTGAGACAGCCGTGGAGGTTGTGCTTGACGGAATAACTCTTAAGAAGGATGTGGATTACACATTAAGCTACAGCGACAATGTTGATGTGACTGCAGGTGCGGCAAAGGCTGTTGTCACTGTGAACGGTATCGGAAACTATACAGGTACAGTGAGCGGTGAGTTTGCGATAACACCTATGGATATATCAAAACTCAGTGTAGACGATATTCCAGTCCAGGTATTTGGCGGCAGCCAGGTATGTCCGGGAGTTGTCATCAGAAATGGAAAGATCACTCTCTCAGAGGGAGTTGATTACACGGTAGAGTATGAGAACAACAGTGCCGTGACAGATGAGGCAAAGGCTGTGATAACTGGTATTGGAAACTATACAGGTACAGTTACCAGAACATTTGAGATCAAGGCATACAGTATCGAGGATGCTGAGGTAAGCGGTATCACAGAGACAGTTGTCTATACAGGACAGAACATTGAGTTCACAGGAATAAAGGTTACTGTGAATGGAAGAGTTCTCGAAAAGGATACAGATTATACTGTAAAATACGAGAACAACCTGAACGTCACAAAGGCAGATGCTCCGGCATATGTGGTGATAACAGGAACAGGAAACTATGGTGGACAGGTGAGAAAGTCATTTGCCATCACAGAGAAGAATATTGCAAGGTGCAGCGTGGATCCGATAGGAGGCCAGATCTACACCGGAACAGAGGTGAAGCCAGAAGTTGTAGTCAGGGATGGCACAAATGTTCTTACAGCCGGAACGGACTATACGGTGGAATACTCAAAAAATATTGATGTGACAGACAGAGCAGAGGTTACTATCACAGGTATCGGAAACTACAAGGGCAGTGTGAGTGTGACATTTACGATTGCCGAGCAGGTTGTAGATATATCGAAGGCTCAGATGAGCGAGGTCGCTGATCAGTATTACAACTTTGGTAATGCTATAAAGCCTGAGGTTACACTGACATATGAGGGCAAGAAGCTCACACAGGATAAGGATTATGAACTTGTCTATATCAATAACGTTGATGAGGGAACAGCAACTATACAGGCAAATGGTATAAATAAGAATACTGGTTCTGTAAGCACGACATTTGCTATAAAGCCTATAGACATAACAAAGGCTGTGGTAGTGCTGGAGAATGATTCTTATGAGTACACCGGTTCTGCTGTAAAGCCTGCTCTCAGCATGATCACAGTAGACAGACAGGGAAAGTCAGAGACAGTTACATCATTTGACGCATTTGACATCACATACAGTGATAACGAGAATGTGGGAACGGCAAAGGCAGTCATAACAGCCAGAAAGGGCAGTGGATTTACAGGAAGTGTGAGTGTGACATTTGTCATAACGGGAGTTGATATCTCGGATGCGGTTGTAAGTCCTGAAAATGCTGTATATACAGGAAGCGCAGTAAAGCCTGCATACACAGTAACACTCGGTGGCAAGAAGCTTGTGGCTGGCAGAGATTTCACAGCAGCATACACAGGCAATGTGAATGTTGGAAATGCCGCAATGGTTACTGTAACCGGAACCGGCAACTACAAGGGCAGTGCAGTTGGATACTTTGCGATCACGGCAAAGAGCCTTGCTGATGCAGATATCACGGTGGTTGACGCTGTGTACACAGGAAAGCCGGTGACTCCGGCCGTGACTGTGACAGTGGATGGAGAGATCCTGAATGAGGATATCGATTACACTGTAACTTACAGCAACAACATAGATGCCACAACAGCAAAGGTAAAGGCGTCAGTGACAGTCAAGGGAACAGGCAACTACGAAGGCATGGCAGTTAAGACGTTCGATATCATGCCTAAGTCCATTGAAAATGCTGTTATCGGAGCTATTGAGAAACAGAAGTATACAGGAAGTGAGATAAGGCCGGATGTCCGCGTGACACTTGATAAGACAGTGCTTGTCGCGGGAACAGATTATACAGTTACATATGAGAACAACATTGAGGCAGGAAATGCCGCAGTGGTAACTGTAACAGGTAAGGGCAATTACACAGGAAGCGTACAGGCTGAATTTGTAATTGAAAATGTAACTATAGAGGATGCTGAGGTCACAGGAATAGATGAGAGTGTGGTTTATACAGGAAGGGAGATCACATTTGATGGTATCCTCGTAACCATCGCTGGAAGAGCACTCTCAGATGATGAGGATTACACTGTAACCTACAGAAATAATATAAATGTGACAGACAAGGCAGAGGTAATAATAACAGGTAAGGGCAATTACAGCGGAGAAATAAGTAAGACATTTGCAATTACCGCAAAGGATATAAGCAAGTGTGATGCAGAGGCAATAAGTGGCCAGATATACACAGGCAAGGAGATCAAACCGGATGTAACGATCAGGGATGGTTCAAATGTGCTTAAGGCAGGAACTGACTACACTGTAACTTATAGCAACAATACTAAGGTTACAACGGCAGATTCCATGGCTTTGGTAACTGTGAAAGGCTGCGGCAACTATAAAGGAACACTCAGCATAAGATTTGCAATATCAAAGAATGTAACAGATATATCAAAGGCTGTTATCAGTAAGGTGGCAGACCAGCTCTACAATATGGGCCAGCCGCTCACCCCTGATGTGACAGTCGCAAATGCAGGAAAGACTCTTGAACGTGGCGTTGATTATGCTCTTTCATATGTGGACAACGTAGAAGAGGGAACTGCAACAGTCATTGCAAAGGGTATAAATGCATACACAGGATCTGTATCTACGACATTCAAGATCGGTCCGGTGGATATAAGCGATGGACAGATAGCAATTGATGCAGCAACTTATATGTACACAGGAACAGCTGTAAAGCCTTCTGTTGTATCATTTACAGTAAAGAGGGCTGGAAGATCTGTTACACTTACAGATTACGATAATCTTGACATCAGTTACGCATCAAATACTGACGTGGGTACAGGAATTATCACGATCACAGCACTTCCGGGTGAGGGATTCACAGGAAGCGTAAGCAAGACATTTAAGATAGTTGGAGCGTCAGTGGAGAATGCGGCAGTGAAGGTGGACAACGGTGTATACACAGGAGAGGCTGTGACACCTGCATTCACTGTAAGTCTGGCTGGAAGAACACTCACAGAGGGTGTTGATTTCAGAGCTGATTTCAGCAACAACATCAATGTGACAGACAGCGCAGTCCTGACTATAACAGGTATTAATAACTACAGCGGAACAAAGACGGCAAGGTTCAGAATAAGTGCAAGGAAACTCACAGATGCGGATATAAATGCTGCATCAGTGAGATATACAGGTTCACCTCTGACACCTTCAGTGACAGTTATCCTTGGAGGCGTAACCCTTGAGGAGGACAGAGACTTTACAGTTTCATACAGCGACAACGTGAACGTGACAACAGAGACGTCAAAAGCATCAGTTGTGGTTACAGGTATAGGCAACTACACCGGAACTGCGGTTGAGACATTTGACATCACACCAAGAGATATCTCGCTTGCAAAGGCTGCAGATATTGAACGTCAGAACTACACCGGAAGTCCAGTCACACCTGATGTGGTTGTCATGGATGGTGAGAGAACATTGGAAGCTGGAAAGGATTACACAGTAAGCTACAAGAACAACGTTGATGTGACAAATGCAGCAACGGCGGTTATCACAGGTAAGGGCAATTACCAGGGAAGCATCAGCAAGCTGTTTGCCATCGGAGGCGCAGATATATCAGATGCTGAGATAACAGGAATCAAAGACAGTGTTACATACACAGGCAGAGAGATCACATTTGCAGGACTTAAGGTCTACTATGATGACGAGGTGCTTGTGGAGGGCAGAGATTACACAGTTACCTACAGTGGCAACAAGAATATCACAGACAGTGCAAAGGCTATCATAACCGGTATGGGCAACTATACAGGACGTGTTGAGAAGACATTTGCCATAGTAAGAAGAGATATATCTGACTGTCATGTGAGTGAGATCGAAGGACAGCTTTACACAGGAAAAGCGATTGAGCCGGATGTAAGTGTTACATTTGTAGATATCACCCTTGTGGAGGACGTTGATTACGAGATCACATACAGTAACAACGTGAAGCCGGCAGGTGCGAGTGCTCCGGCAAAGGCGGTTATCACTGGAAAGGGAAGCTTCACAGGAACAGTTGAGAGGTTCTTCACTATTACAAAGGATCCTGTAAATATCAGCGGCGCAAAGATCGCTGCCATAGCAGATCAGGTATTTGCAAAGAAGAACATAACACCTGAGATCACTGTTACATATGGTGATAAGGTCCTGACCGAGGGAAGCGATTACAAAGTATCATATTCAGGCAACTACAACGTCGGTACAGCTACTGTCCGTGTAACAGGATATGGCGATTATGTAGGCTCAAAGGCTGCGACATTTGTTATAACAAAGAGAGATGTGTCAGATCTTGCACTTGGACTTGTAAAAGACAGCACAGTTTACAACGGAAAGGCAATCACACCGGCAGTTAAGTCTGTTGCGGCAGCGGATGGATCATATAGTCTGGATGATGATGAGATAGCAGAATTTGTAGTAAGATATACTGACAATGTGAATGCGGGAACTGCAGCAGTTACAGCAACTGCGGGAAGTAATTCAAATTACACAGGAACTGTAAAGAGCACATTCAGGATAATGCCTGCGGACATTATCGGTGCAAAGGTAACTGCGGAAGATGCAGAGTACACAGGAAGTGCTGTGGAGCCGGCAGTTACAGTTGTAAAGAACGGTGTGGTTCTGAGTGATAATGACTATACAGTTGAATACTCGAACAACATAGCAGTTGGAACAGCGTCACTTAAGATTACAGGAAAGGGTAATTACACAGGAAACATAACAGGATCATTTGAGTTATCTGAGAGAAGCTTAAAGAACTGTACTGTTACATGCAGTGCATCTACAGAGTACACAGGAGGCCAGGTTGTTCCTGTAGTGACTGTAAAGAATGGAGATATCCTGCTTAAGGAGGGTACGGACTATGTTCTCAGTTACGACATGAACACTGACGCCACAGGCAGAGCCAAGGTGGTTGTAACAGGAAAGGGTAATTACAAGGATTCAGTAACAAGATACTTTGCAATAACAAAGAAGAGCATATCCGGAGCTAAGGTGACAGGAATTGTCAGAAAACAGTTTACAGGACATGCGATAACACAGGATATGGAAGTTGTTCTTGATGGAAAGACACTCAGTCAGGGAACTGATTACACAGTGGAATATATGAATAATATCCATTCAGGAACTGCGACAGTGATCATCACAGGAACAGGCAATTACACTGATTCAGTGAAGAAGAGCTTCGTTATAGGCAGGGTAGATATCAGCAAGACAGCGGTTATAAGCGGAATTGATCCGGAAGTTACTTACGAAGGATCAGCAGTTAAGTTTAAGAATGTCAGAATAACATGGGGCAGCCTGGTTCTGAAGGAAGGCAGAGATTACACGATAACATACAAGAACAACAGTGGAATCACGCTGACAAGGACGAGCAAGGCATCATGTACTATCACATTTGCAGGCGATTACAAGGGACGCATCACAAAGCAGTTCAGAATAAAGGCTTTTGATATATCAAAGGCTGTTGTGTCACCTGTAAAGGATGTTCAGTATGATGGCAAGGCAAAGTCGCCAAAGCTTACTGTTAAGATCGGCAGTGTGACCATTGGCTCTGATGAATATTCAGTCAGATATCTGAACAACAAGAACCCTGGAATTGCAACTGCGATCATCACAGGACTTAACAATTTCTATGGAACAAAGGTAGTGACATTCAGAATCCTTCCAAACAAGCCTGCGGGACTTAAGTATGAGAAGTCTACAGTATCTGCAGCAACGGTAAGCTGGAAGGCGGTAACTAAGGCTACAGGATATGTGGTTTACAGATACGACAGCAAGACAAAGAAGTATGTAAAGGTGAAGTCAGTTACAGGAACAAGATACACAGTAGGTGGACTTAAGGCGGGTACATCATACACGATAGCTGTGGCAGCTTACGTAAAGACTACATCTGGTAAGATCGTAGAAGGAAATAAGCAGACAGTTGCAATATCGACATACCCAGGAAAGCCGACTGACGTGAAGGTAAGTTCAAGAACTGATAAGAAGATAGTTCTGGGATGGAAGGCAGTTACAGGCGCTTCAGGATACAATGTATACAGATACAACAGTGCAGCTAAGAAGTCAGTGCTTGTGAAGAGAGTAACAGGTACATCTGCTGCAATAGCAGGACTTAAGGGAAGTACAAAGTATACATTCATAGTAAAGGCGTACAGAGCATACGCAGGTAAGAGACTTGAGGGCGACGGAACAACTGTACAGGCGATGACAACTCCGTCGGCGGTGACAGGTCTTAAGGTTATAGCACGAAGCAGCGTATCTATCACACTCAAGTGGAATACAGTTGCAAACGCAGATGGATACAGAGTGTACAAATATGTAGGCAAAAAACCGGTGGTTATAAAGACTATTACATCGAACAAGTCTACAACATTTGTAAGTTCAAAACTGTCAGGTGGAACAGAGTACAGGTATAAGGTGACTGCATACAAGAAGAATGGCTCAGCGAAGGTAGAGAATGCCGGAACTCACATCTCTTCAGTAACAGCTCCAGGTATACCGGTTGTTACATCAAAACCAGGTGCTTCAAAGGTGACACTGGCATGGAGATCTGTTGCTGGAGCTGACGGATACGAGGTATATATGTCCACAGCAAAGAATGGCAGATATTCAAGAGTTGCCACTCTTAAGAAGGCTGCAAAGATACAGTACGTGAAGAGCGGACTTGCAAAAAATAAGAACTATTATTTCAAGGTTAGAGCTTACAAGGTTTACGGCGGGGTAAGGTATTACAGCTCATACTCAACTGTAAAACAGGTTAAGACAAAGTAAGAAAAGTCGATCTTTGATTGACAAAAAAGAAAGGCATCGTGCCTGGCAGATTCCGGATGGAATCCGTCAGTGCACGGTGCCTTTTTTTAACAGTTCAAAGAACCTCCCGGAGGCGTCCTTGATGAATTGACACATGTCTTCGTATGGGAACACGTGTGTATGGGCTGAGTCGTCCGGATACTTTGTATCCACAAAGTGAGCCAGATCTTCGGCAAGCCGGGTTTTTGAGCAGCCGCTGCATTCCTTTATGATAAATTGCGAGGAAGTCACCTGCGGTATGGCAGGATGAAAATCCTGTTTAAACCGGGAGTTTGTGACATTGTAATCACCGTAAAAATACCGGTCGGAGAAAAAATCATCTATGGGAATTGTAAGGTTGGCGCGCTGCATGCTTTTGGCTGTCATTCGTACATGGTCAATGTCATCAGTGACAGTTGTCTCTGCGCCTCTGCTGTCCTCAAAACGAAAATACTGTGGCCAGAACATCTCGACATACAGTGCATCCATGTAAAGATGTGCCAGAATTCCGAGGTCTGTAACTGTCATCCTGTTTACGGGATACCGCTTCAGAATAAGGTCCATATCCGGATATTTGGTTATGAGGCTGTTTTGATAAGTTGGTCTGAAATGTGTCAGGGATTTGTCCGCCGCATCCGGCAGAACGGCGCCGAGCAGGAAAAGATCTGCCGTGCCGGCATCCGGTTGCTGAAGACTTTGTATCGCTTCACTGCATTTTTGCATATCATATCTGCTTATATTGTCCAGTATATACTGTCCCTGACACAGGTGCATGATGTATCCAGGCATAATAAAAAATCTCCTTATGAAGTGGAGTGTACTCCCTGATAAAAAAGGATGTCAAGCTCATTTGCAAATATAAGATATAGTTACTTGACTTATGAAAAAAATGGCATTAAAGTTTTAATATTGGAGAGGTGTCAGAGCCTGCGACAGGAGGTATACGATGAGAAAAGATGACATGGGATATATGAGCGAGCTGGAAAAGGAGAATGTGGCAAAACACAGGAGGATTAAACTGACTGTGAAGTGGGCCATAGCACTAGTACTTTTCTGGGGATATGTTGGCCTGGCGTTTTATGCGGGCACAAATAGGATCAGGATAAGTGAAGTGAAGAATATTGTCACATATGCGTTAAATGGTTTCAAATACGTGCCTGAGGCGGAGTCACAGGAATGGGTAGATACTGTCAAGGGTTATGGCTGGTATCTTGATGAGCCGGATAATTACAGAGATGATGGACACCTTTTTAATTATGGGGATTATGATATAAATGATGATGAGGTTACATATGATGATCTGAAAGAAATAATGGAGAAGAAAGAACAATGTACACTGTATGGACATTATACTAAGATTGACGCCAGAGATTTCATGGATCAGTTCTATTCGAGATGTAAGGAGAAGGGGATCGATATAATGTATGTACCGAGACATGGAGACATAGATCTGAGTCTTGATGATGTTTTTACAAAGTATGAGGTCAAGGATGTATTTGCGACAAGCGTGAATGATATCAGATCCGTAGAGATCAATTGGGACATCGGAAGCGGGGCTATACATAGTATAAAGATAAATGGTGAGTATGGAGACAATGCTTTCTTTGAGGCCCAGTTAAATGATGACAATTCAGAGTTCATGACTGAGATACAGATCATTCTGGATCTCCTGGGGGATACTGACCTCACAGAGGCGGGCACAGATTATGTGAAGGATCTTCTGAATGATTTTATCGACCAGGGTGAATCTGTCAAATGGGATAACCGTAACATGTCAGTGGCGACAGGGGATATCACGGAGATCGGAAAGTGGGAAGTTACACCGACTATGAGGACAAGTGGACATATATACCGTGGTGTTGCAAGGATCAGTTTAACTTTTGAATGTACAGATATGAGGTGATGATTATGAGTATGAAGATATGTCCTGTCTGTGATAAACAGGTGAATTCAATAAATTTCTGTACAACCTGTAAAAGGTTTGTACGTCCTAAAACAGTATATACTAATACTGCGCTGAATGAGAGACGAACTCAGGATAAAAGTGATGGCGATCTGTATGTGGAGATGATGAAGGATGAAGACAGATCGAAGCGGAAAATAACCGGTACTGCCGTGGTCATCCTGCTTATAATAATGGCCGTGATCTTGGCCGTAGGTGTAATGGCTGTGCTGCCTAGAGCGAAGGAGAAGAACGCCTCAAAAAAAGCTGATGAGATTGTGGAGAAATGGCTTGCAACCGGAGAAACTCCGAATTATGGGGATTATAGTACAGAGGAGATTACAGAGGCACCGTATTACAGTCTGGATGGTTATATGTATGACTACGGTAATTATGAGAACAGTGAGAAGGAAAAGTATAAATCTTCCATAGCGTATGTTTATCCATTGACGGACGAAGAGGTGCGAAATGCAAAAGAAGAATGCAGCATGTGCGATCACTATTATGGTGTGCTTGCCGGAGATTATATGGACAGTTTGTGCAGACAGTGCCAGGAAAAGGGGCTTGATCTCGAACTTGCACCTGAATATGGAAGCAAGACGAATCTCATAGATGTAAATGTAGAAAGAACAACGTTCACCAAGTTTTCAGTCATAGATTATCTTGTTGTAAAAGCTGATGAGCGAATGTACTTTGTGACTGACTGGGATTACAGGACCGGAGGTATACACCATACTGAGCTCAATATTCCATGCGATGATATAGAGCAGTTCAAAAAGGACAGAGATGATCCTGACTCGGCGTACTCTATATTACTTAACGCCATGCTTTCTCAGATGGGAAAGAACGAAGATATGGACAGGCTTACGAAAGCGATCAACTATAATATAGATAATTGTCTGTCAAAGGTTACAGATGGCGGTGAGGATTATGCATACTGCAACGACAGGCGTGGAAGGGCATGGTTTATAACAGCCACATATTATAAAGATGGTACCTTAAACCTGACATTTACAGCAAATGAAAATTAAACATATAACATATAAAGACATCACGATAATAGCAGAATAAAGGAGAAGAGGTTTGGATAATAATTATCAGGAAGACAAAGATAACAAGAAAAACAGCGATGACGGCGGAAAAAACGGTAAGAACCGTAATGTGATAGTGTTGCTTGTGATATCAGTTGTTCTGACACTGCTCTGCTGGCGTGCTTACGATAAGATATCAAATGGCACAAAGAAGGAGATACCATACAGCGGATTTATAGAGATGCTCCAGAACGGAGAAGTTGACAATGCAGAGATATATTCAAAGAAGATACGTTTCACTTCGAAGGATGAAGATGGGAATGTAGACAAGAATACCTATGTTGCTGTCAGGATAAGTGACGACAGGCTTGCAGACAGGCTGAAGAACGCCCATGAAAAATTTGCCACGACATATGAGGGCAAGGATGAGAGCGGATCAGCTATGATCGGTACGATACTTTCATATGTGGTGATGATAGCTGCGTTCTATCTGTTCCTGTCGCTCATCACGAAGCGCGGCGGAATGATGGGATTTGGCAAATCAAATGCGAAGGTTTATATGGAGAAAAAAACAGGTGTGACGTTCGCAGATGTGGCAGGAGAGGATGAGGCAAAGGAATCCCTCACAGAGATGGTGGATTTCCTGCACAATCCTAAGAGATATCTCGATATAGGAGCGAAGCTTCCAAAAGGAGCACTTCTTGTCGGCCCTCCGGGAACCGGAAAGACGCTTCTGGCAAAAGCTGTGGCAGGAGAGGCAAATGTACCATTTTTCTCCATGTCCGGATCAAGTTTTGTGGAGATGTATGTGGGCGTTGGAGCGTCCAGAGTGAGGGATTTGTTCAAGCAGGCGGCAGACATGGCTCCGTGTATCATATTTATTGATGAGATAGATGCCATAGGACAGAGCCGAGACAGCGTGAGGGGTGGAGACTCAGAGAGAGAGCAGACACTCAATCAGCTTCTTGCCGAGATGGATGGATTCGATACGTCAAAGGGAATTGTTATACTTGCGGCGACAAACAGACCTGAGACGCTTGATAAGGCGCTTTTGAGACCGGGAAGATTCGACCGCAGGGTCATAGTTGAAAAACCTGATCTACAGGGACGAATAGATACACTCAAAGTCCACTCGAAAAATGTCAAGATGGATGAGAGTGTTGATCTCAGAGAGCTCGCTCTGGCAACTGCCGGTGCTGTAGGCGCAGACCTTGCGAATATAATAAATGAGGCTGCGCTTGCCGCAGTGCGTTCAGGAAGGAATACTGTGTCACAGGCGGATCTCATAGGGGCCGTGGAACTTGTATTTGCCGGAAAAGAGAAGAAAGGAAAACTTCTCGGTGAACAGGAGAAGAAGGTTGTGGCATACCATGAGGTTGGACATGCGCTTCTTGTGGCACTTCAGAAACACACTGAACCGGTACAGAGGATAACCATAGTTCCAAGAACCATGGGATCGCTCGGCTATGTGTGGCAGGTGCCGGAAGAGGAGAAGTACATGGAGACAAAGGATGAACTCATGGCGAATGTTGTGACGACTCTTGGAGGAAGAGCCGCTGAGGAGCTTGTGTTTGATTCCGTGACGACCGGGGCTGCCAATGATATAGAGCAGGCAACCAAGACGGTGAGAGCCATGATAACCATGTATGGCATGTCAGACAAATTTGGCCTGATGCAGCTTGAATCCGTTCAGGGAAAATATCTGGACAGGAACTCAGTGCTGCAGTGTTCTGACAAGACTGCAGCAAAGGTTGACGACGAGATAAAGAACGTTCTGAAAGAGTCGTATGACAAGGCGAAATCGATGCTGGCAGAGCACATGACTGCACTTGACGAGATCGCAAAGTATCTCATAGAAAAAGAATCAATAACAGGAAAAGAGTTCATGGATATATTCAACAGAGTTGAAAATCCAGAAAATCAGTCCTGAAGTTCATCCAGTGTCTTTCCGTAGGCCGGTATGAACTGACATACAAAATCATTTACCTCCGGGTAATCTTCAGACAGTCTGGACACTGAGGACATGATGGTGCTCATGGCACTTGAAAACTCAGTGTTTCCGGAAGCTGTCTCTTCCATGCATTTGATGAGCGCGGACAGCTTGTCTGCAGCTTTCACAAGTTTCCATACATAGACATCATTCTCATCATTTTCATCTTTGAAGAATATAGGCATATATGAGGCCTTCAGGTCTTCCGGCAGCTTGTCTAAAAGTGTGTGACAGGCGATATCCTCCACATCTTTGAAGGCGTTTTTGATTTCGCTGTTGTAGTATTTGACAGGGGTTGGCATATCTCCTGTGATTATCTCTGAGGCATCGTGGTAGAGCCCTATGAGAGCGGCTCTCTCGGCGTTCAGATGTCTGCCGTAACGTATGTTGCCTATGGTTGCCAGGGCGTGTGCTATCATGCTGACCTCAAGGCAGTGTTCGCACAGATTCTCCTCCCTGCTGTTTCGCATAAGAGCCCACCTGTTGATATACTTCATTCGTGAGATCATTGCAAAAAAGTTGGATTCTGACATTGCGCCTGTATAGTTTATATTATCTGTATTGTTTACATTGTCTGTGTTGGTGACTGTGTTATTTCCGCTGAGTTTGTTTTCGTTCATATCTATATCGTCCTTATCTCTATCATCTTTATTCTTAAATTTTTCCGGAACTAATATTATTTACTGCTTTCCGGATCATTTTTGCTGCCAGAATCGTTCCCATTTGTGTCTTCATTTTTGTGAAAAAAATTATACACTGCTTTTGCAGATGCCTTTGTCATGCCGCTTGGTATCTCCAGGTCTGCAAGGCTTGCGGTTTTGATCCCATCAATGTCCTTGAAGTATGCCAGAAGAGTTTTTCTTCTTGCTGGGCCGATACCCTCTATGTCATCAAGAACTGAGTGTATCTGCGATTTGCTTCGCAGACTTCTGTGGTACTCTATTGCAAAACGGTGAGCTTCATCCTGAAGTCTTGTTATCATGTTGAAGGCCTGTGTTCCGGCAGAAAATTCAATCTCTTTATTGTTGTAGTAAAGTCCTCTTGTTCTGTGGTGATCATCTTTTACCATTCCGCACACAGGGATTGACAGACCGAGATTATCCAGAACCTCAAGTGCGATATTCACCTGACCGCGTCCGCCATCCATCATGAGTATGTCTGGAAATACATTGAACTTTTCGTCGGTGAAGCGGCGGGTGAGAACTTCCTTCATACTTGCATAATCATCAGGACCATCGATGGTTCTGAGTTTGAATTTGCGGTAGTCATTTTTCTTGGCGCGTCCGTTTTCAAATACAACCATGGATGCAACCGAGTGATAACCGCTTATGTGCGATATATCAAATGCTTCCAGCCGCCTTGCAGAAGGCACACCTATAAGATCGGCAAGCTCCCTTGCTGCTCCTTCGGTGCGTTCCTTTTCGCGCTTTAATTTGTCTGCATCCTGATTCATAACCAGAAATGCGTTGTCACGGGCGAGCTTCAGAAGTTTCTGCTTATCGCCCTTCTGCGGGATCACGATATGAACCTGGCTGCCCCTTCTTGCGCTGAGATATTCCTCGATGACTTCGGAATCCTCGATTGGCTGTTCTATGATGATCTCCTTTGGCAGATAAGGGGTGGAGGCGTAGTATTGTTTGAGAAATGATTCCATGATGGTGCTGTATTTCTCGGCATTCACTCCGCTCATATGGTAGTGTTCCCTTCCTATCATCTTGCCCGATCTGACAAAGAATATGGATATAACGCATTCATTTGCATGGTCGGTAGCCATGGCTATGACATCTCTGTCGTCTGCCCTGGTGTCTCCGACCCTCTGGGTGGTCTCTATGTGCTGGATGCTTTTTATGAGATCCCGTATCTGGGCCGCCTCCTCAAATTCCATCTCTGCGGCGAGCTCCTTCATCTGCTTTTCAAGATCACGGATTATATGTCCGTGGTTGCCGTTTAAGAAGCTGATCGCATCCTGGATATGGTTGTTGTAGTCCTCCTTTGATATATATCCCTGACATGGAGCATCACACTGCTTGATCTGGTGGTAAAGACATGGTCTTTCGAGTCCGATATCCTTAGGAAGATTGCGGTTGCAGCTCCTTATGTGATAAAGTTTCTTTAAAAGCTCGATTATATCCTTCACAGCTCTGGAGTTGGTGTATGGTCCAAAATATTTGGAGCGGTCACGCCTCATCTGGTGGCTGTACAGAATGCGTGGATAATCCTCGTCTACAGTGATTCTTATGTAGGGATAACCTTTGTCGTCTGTGAGCATGGTGTTGTAATGCGGGCGGTGTTCTTTTATAAGATTGCATTCAAGTACCAGGGCTTCTATCTCAGAGCCGCATACTATATATTCAAACCATGCAATATGAGATACCATCTTCTGTATCTTGGGAGATTTCTTGTATCCTGTCTGGAAATACTGATGAACCCGGTTGTATAGGTCAATCGCTTTGCCGACATATATAATGTGATCCCCGGAATCGTGCATCAGATACACTCCTGGCACATGGGGGAGTTTTTTAAGTTCTTCTTCAAAATCAAACATATTTGTCACCTCAAAAATATAGTTTAGTATAGCACCTGCAAATGGTGCGTGTCATCTGGAAAATACACTAAAAATGGGCTGCTGTCCTTGACAACACTATTTGCACAAAAGTATAATTAATACCGATTATGACATAAAACAATAGGAAAGGAAGCTGATGCTGATACTTCAGTAATCACAAGGGATTTTTATGGTTTATAGTGTTACAGTTACGCAGCTTATCGAGAAGATGAGCCTGAAAAATCATACGCCAGAGATAGATACTGACAAGATTCTTATCCAGGATCCGGGTATGAATAGACCTGCGGTGCAGTTCGGTGGATTCTTCGAACATTTTGATGCTGGAAGGATACAGATATGCGGCAACGTTGAGCATGCCTATGTGGCAGCCATGCATACTGAGGAGGAGAACAAAAGGATCATGGACGAGTTCTTCTCGTATAAGCCGCCATGCCTTATATTCTGTCGTGGACTGGAGCCATATCCGTTTATCATAGAGATGGCAAAGAAGCATGGAGTGCCGGTATTAACATCGGATGCAGTTACATCGGCGTTTGTACATGAAGTTGACAGATGGCTTCATGTGGAGCTTGCTCCAAGAATATCTGTCCATGCAGTTCTGGTAGATGTATACGGCGAGGGAGTCCTCATCATGGGTGAGAGCGGAATCGGTAAATCAGAGGCAGCTCTTGAGCTTTTGAAGAGAGGCCACAGACTGGTTGCGGATGATGTCGTTGAGATCAAGAAGGTCAGTGATGCAACACTCGTTGGACGTGCTCCTGATATAACCAGACATTTCATAGAGCTTCGTGGTATAGGTATCATAGATGTCAAGTCTCTGTTCGGTGTTGAGTGTGTTAAGATAGATCAGAATATCGATCTTGTCATCAATCTTGAGGAGTGGAGCAAGGATACGGAATATGACAGACTTGGCCTGGAGGACAATTATATGGAATTCCTTGGCAATAAGGTGGTATCACACAACATACCTATAAGACCGGGAAGAAATATAGCGATCATCGTAGAGTCTGCCGCAGTAAACCACAGACAGAAGAAGATGGGCTACAATGCAGCGCAGGAACTTTACAACAGAGTTACGCAGAATATCATGAAGGGCAATGGAGGCAATTCAGACAAGTGATGATATATGCCGCAGAGGGCTTATATATATAGGGAGTAGAATGGAAGGAGAAAGAATCATGTCAAAGTATGTATTTGGAGTAGATGTCGGAGGAACAACAGTTAAGATGGGTCTTTTCACAGCGGAGGGTGAACTTCTGGACAAGTGGGAGATAAAGACACGTACCGAGGATGGTGGCAAGTATGTGCTGCCTGATATTGCTGATTCAATAAAGAGCAAGATGGCTGAGAAGAACATCACAGCAGATGTTACGGAAGGTGTTGGAATTGGAGTTCCGGGACCGGTCAAGGAAGACGGAACAGTTTTAAAGTGTGTAAATCTTGGCTGGGGAATAATAAATGTTGAGGAAGAACTTGGCAAGCTTATTGATATGCCGGTAAAGGCAGGAAACGATGCAAATGTTGCAGCTCTCGGAGAGATGTGGCAGGGCGGCGGAAAAGGCCACAGCAATGTTGTCATGGTAACTCTTGGAACAGGTGTTGGCGGAGGAATCATTCTGAACGGAAAGATGCTCTTTGGTGTGAACGGAGCAGGCGGAGAGATCGGTCATATATGTGTGGATGAGGATGAGAGCGAGACCTGCGGATGTGGCAACAGGGGATGTCTTGAGCAGTATACATCTGCTACAGGTGTCGTAAGGCTTGCTACAAGAGCTATGGCTGCTTCTGATAAGAAGTCAGCACTCAGAGATCTTGAGACTGTTACTGCAAAGGATGTGTTTGACCTTGCAAAGGCAGGCGATGAACTTGCTGGAGAGGTTGTGGATAAGCAGGCTCATATACTTGGAAGAACCCTTGCACAGATTGCATGTGTAGTTGATCCTGAGATATTTGTAATTGGCGGAGGAGTGTCAAGAGCCGGAGCGATACTCACAGATGCTGTAAAAGAGTATTTTGTAAAGTATGCATTCCATGCCTGCCGCGGAACAGAGTTTGCACTTGCAGAGCTTGGAAATGATGCAGGCATATATGGCGCAGCACGCAGTATACTTGGCAGATAGGAATGAGAATTTATATGTTTGGTAATTATTAACAGTGATTTTTGTTAATTTATCCAATATGATTTGAAAAGACGTCGAATTTCTATTGATTTTTGATATTGAATTATAAAAGTCTTTAATGTATGATGAGTTTATTAGCGAGCGTTAGCTTGGCTTTAAGTACGTTAAAGACTTTTATTTTGTGTCATCGCAGGGTGTGTGTGGAAAAAGCAGTTTCATATTATGGGGGTGCTTTTAATTTTGCATTTGCATCATGGAATGATAGCAGGAATAATATTATAAGTGATTAGATATATGAGGTATATATGTCAGATACAGATATATTAGGAAAACTTCAGGATATAGTGGGAAGCGACAATGTAGTTTCCGATGAACCTATGAGGAAACACACCACATTCAGGATAGGCGGCAATGCCGATATATTTGTCAGACCGGAATCTAAGGAACAGATAGCTGAGATACTCAGACTGTGCAGGGAACAGGATGTGCCATATTTCATACTTGGCAATGGAAGCAATCTTCTCGTCGGCGACAGAGGATTCCGAGGCGTCGTCATAAACATTATGGACAATATGAATGATATCAAAGTTGACGGCGGTATCATAAAGGCTCAGGCAGGAGCGATGCTCATAAAGGTGAGCAGAGCGGCCAGGGACAATTCACTGACAGGGTTGGAATTTGCGTCCGGCATACCCGGAACCATCGGCGGCGCTATATATATGAATGCCGGAGCTTACGGCGGTGAGATGAAGGATGTCGTGACAAAGGTGACAGCTATGGATGCTGAAGGTGAGATATACACATTTGGCACTGATGAGCTGGAGTTTTCATATAGACACAGTGTGATCCAGCAGCGAGATCTCATAGTGCTTGATGTCACTATGGAACTTGCAGCGGGGGATCAGAAGATTATAGATGACAGGATGAGTGAGCTTGCAGTGGCAAGAAGGACAAAACAGCCTCTTGAGTATCCTTCTGCAGGGTCTACATTCAAGAGACCTGAGGGATATTTTGCAGGAAAGCTTATCATGGATGCAGGACTTCGCGGCTACAGGGTCGGAGATGCCCAGGTGTCAGAGAAACATTGCGGTTTTGTTGTAAACAGAGGCAATGCGACGGCAGATGATGTGATAAAACTCATAGATGATGTCAAAGCTAAGGTTTCTGAGGAATATGACGTAGTCCTCGAGCCTGAGGTGAGGATGATCGGAGAGTTTTGAGACAGTATATTGACAGCATGAAGAGGGGGCCGGACATATGAGATTTATAATTGTGACAGGTATGAGTGGTGCGGGAAAAGCTACAGCGCTTAAAACACTGGAGGATCGAGGATTCTTCTGCGTAGACAATCTGCCTATACAGCTCATAAAGAGATTTGCAGAGATAGCGTATGACTCGGAGATCCAGGTGGATGATGTGGCTATCAGTGTGGATATCAGAAGCGGAAGAGCTCTGTCGCAGCTCAATTCGTGCCTTGCAGAGATAAAGAGAGAGGGCATGCAGTATGAGATCCTTTTTGTAGAGTGCTCAGATGCAACCCTTGTGAAAAGATATAAAGAGACAAGAAGAAATCACCCACTCTCGGTAAAGGGAAGCCGTATTATAGATGGTATAAAAAAAGAAAGAGAGCTGATAGGATTCCTTAAGGAAGAGGCGGATTATATAATAGATACAACCAATCTTCTAGTCAGGGAATTTAAGGCAGAACTGGATAAGATATTTGTCCAGAACGAGGATTATGCGAACTTTATAGTTACAGTCATGTCGTTTGGTTTTAAATATGGCATTCCAAGGGATTCGGATATTGTTCAGGATGTAAGATTTCTGCCAAATCCGTACTATGACCTTGCATTGCGCGATAAAACGGGGAATGACAAGGAGATACAGGACTTTGTACTTAATTGCAGTGAGGGACCGGAATTCTTGGATAAGTTTACAGATTTGATCACATTTCTTATCCCCAATTACATAAAAGAGGGGAAAAATCAGCTTGTGATATCGATAGGATGCACAGGAGGCAAGCACAGGTCGGTGACGATTGCTAATGCCGTTTACAGCAGACTTCAAAAGTCAAAATACACAGTGAGAATCCTGCATAGAGATATAGCAAAGGATTCTATTGTAAAGAAAGTATAGTATATAACAGATAATAATAACAGGTGATAAAGTGTCGTTTTCTTCAGATGTAAAAGCCGAACTTTCGGGAAGCGTTTCAGGTGCGAGACACTGCCAGATAGCAGAACTTGCAGCCATGATATCTATGGTAGCCTATGTCCGTTATTGGGGGCAGAGGCCGGTCGCTTTGGTCATTGTGACAGAGCGGAGCGTTATAGCGCATGAGATAGCCGCTCTCATAAAACGTTTGTTCAGATATATACCGGACTCAAGTGTGAGAAGAACCGGTGCAAACAGCAGAATATATAAGATGGAGATAAATGATCCGGTTATGGTTGACAACATATTGCTCACTCTCAAGATTGAAAATGATCAGATAATGCCGGGAAAGAATTTTTGTCAGAATATGAAGGTCAGCCGGCTTGATCTGAGGCAGGATTGCTGCCGGAGAGCTTATGTGAAGGGAGTTTTCATGACTTCAGGATCAATTAGTGATCCGAATAAAGGATACCATCTTGAAATTGTATGTGAGAATGAAGGCCGGGCTGAGTTTATACAGGAAATTATAAATGATTTTGGCGTTGTCTCCAGGATAATACAGCGAAAAAAATATAGCGTAGTGTATTTGAAAGACGGCGAAATGATAGTTGAGATGCTTGGAATTATGGGCGCACATATATCTCTTATGGATATGGAAAATATCCGTATAAAGAAGGATATACGAAATAAAATAAACAGGCGTGTGAACTGTGAAGCTGCAAACCTGAATAAGACAGTAAGCGCTGCTGTGAAGCAGATGAATGATATCAACTACATAATAGAGACAAAGGGCATAGATTTTCTCCCTGAGGGACTTCAGGAATTGGCTGTTGCGAGATTGGAGAATGAGGATGCCACTTTGAAAGAATTAGGTGAGATGATGAATCCTCCGCTTGGAAAATCGGGGGTTAATCATAGATTAAGAAAAATAAGTGAAATCGCAGAAGAAATGCGGGGCTATTGATAAGCCCGAGGAGGATGTAATGATCGAAAAGACAGTTGTAGTATCAATGATGGGAGAAGCAGAGGAAAGGCCTGTAGCTGTTCTTGTACAGGTGGCAAGTCAGTATGACAGCAAGATATATCTTGTGACAGGTGACAAAAAGATCAATGCAAAGAGTATTATGGGCATGATGAGTATGAATTTTGCAAATGGCAGCGAGATAACCATAGCTGCTGATGGCCAGGACGAGGAAGCTGCAGTGAATGCGCTTGCAGATTATCTTACAAAAAATAACTAACATATGATGTGAACAGGTATGTTGCCTGTATTGTAGAGTGTAGTTGAATACAGGAAAATGACATATGATAAATTGGTAAATTTATTGCAGGAGTTGTATGTATGTGGTAAAATGTATTTATCAATGGACATTTGTCGGAGGAACAGGATATGGGATTTTTTGACGGATTATTAAAGAAGATACCATTCGTATCCAGATTTTCCAAGAGAAAAGAACCTGTTAACAATGTGGAGCTTCAGTACAACAAGGCCATGAATCTCATGGACAATGGTGATGCTGAGGAGTCTGTGACCATATTGGAGCAGGTGGCAGATATTGGAATCATGGATGCGCAATATAAGTCATATGGGGATGACGCTCTTCTTGCACTTGCAGAGTTCTATGAAAAAGGTAAATATCGCAATGCTGTTGTGGATGTTGATCTTAACAGAGCGACAAAGTATTACGAGAAGTACGTAAATCAGAACCATGACGGGGATGTTATATTCAAGCTTGCCAAGATGCTTCTGGAAGTTCAGAATTTTTCTAAAGCTATCAAGTATTATGAATTGGCTGCTACAGAGTATGGAATAAAGGCTGCATATATGAACCTTGGATCAATATATGAGAGCGGACTTAACCGTGTGGATGAGTACGGCAATAAGAGTGATTATGTGGTGCCTGTAGACCTTGAGAAGGCTATGATGTGGTACAAGAAGCTTGCTGACACCGGAGATGCTAAGGCAAAGGCGTCGTATGAGCGTGTTGAGTATATGAGTACTCATGGCGATAGCCTGGAGTTTGAGGAGAAGGACAAGCTTTATACGGATATAGCTGAGGCCAGAAAGGCGAAGGGCAAAGAGCCGCGTTACAAGGTTATTGAGGCGTCCAGACTTCAGTATCAGTACACATATGTCCATGATCAGGTTGAGGGATTTATTCACAAACTGCCTAAGGGCTGGGTGAAGACTATCAACGAGTCAACAGGTGAGGAGTATTATGCTCCAAGTCTGACATACAAGGATTTTGCTATGTATGTTTATTACAATAGTGTTCCAAAGGATTCAAAGATGACTCTGGAGAACTATCTAAGATATTGCAATGATGCTTTTGATGAGGATATTCAGCTCAAGGCATACGTTACAGAGTATGCAGATGGTATATGCACAACATATTACCATAAGGATATGGAGAAGGGTATTGTGTCATTTGCATTCTATCATGGAAGAAGACTTGCATGTATGAGGTTTGTATGCGCTACGATGGAGATCATAGAGCAGTACGAGGAGATTATTTTCGAAACTGCTAACTCATTTGCATTTGTGGATCCTACACTTGCTAGTGAGCACAGTGCAAACCGCAAGGATATGCAGTACTATAACGAGGCTATTTACTGTTATTATCTCGAGGATTACGAGGGCGCTATGAGGGCTGCAAAGCAGGCTCTTAAGCTCGGAAGCATAAAGGCAAGTTACCTGCTTATAGAACTCTACTATGATGAGGACAGTCCGTATCGCGATGTGGAGAAGACTATAAGTTATGCGAAGCAGTTGTTTGAGGCGACGAAGGATCCTGAATTGGCATTTCTTCTCGGTATAGTATACGATCAACAGCTTAAGGACTATGTCAAGGCTGTAAATTGGTATGAGAACGCAGAAAGACTTGGACACAAGAGAGTTGCATTCTACCTTGGAAGAATATACTATTATGGCCTGCTTAGGACCAAGAGAGATGGAGTGAAAGCTCTGTCATATTTTAAGAAGGCAAGAGAGAATGGTATACAGGAGTCTGAGGGATATATTAAGGATCTTGAGGACCTCAAGGGAGAGGATCTTCAGACTGCTATTGACAAATGGGAGCGTGCAGTGGAGGCTGGAAGCGAGTCAGCAGCGATAAAGATTGCTATGATGAAGCAGAGGCAGATTTTCTATATTGCAACACCTTATGAGATTGAGAAAGCTTATTTGGAGGCTCTTGGGCTTGGAAGTGCTCAGGCTGGATATGAGCTTGGTAGAATTTATCAGCTACAGGAGAAACAGGATAACTATAAGGGTGAGATCAAGAGTATCAAGTATTTTGAGAAGGCATTCAATGCCAACTTTGATGACTGGGATAAGGAAAATCTGTTTAAGGTTATCAATTACAAGGTTGAGAAGGGACTTTCACAAGATGAGGCTATCAAGCTCTATATAGAGAATGCCAGCATGGGTTATGTTCCTGCGATAGAAAAGCTTATATCGCTTGTACCAACCACAACACAGCAGATATGGAGTCTGTACGATGCACTGATAGATCTTGCTGAGACAGGTGATGAGTCGGCGATAGTAGCAATGAACAAGCTTGAGATGAATTATGTTGATCTCATTCTTAGAGAACCTGCAAAGGGACAGAAAGTTGTGGAGAATAAGTTCTTCAGACTCTGTGTTCCAAAGGAGTGCAATGCGGTTATCAACGATGAGGGTGGTACGATAAAGATGGCAGATTCAGTCGTTGAATTTGCTGTGGCAGAGATGCCGGTTAACGCTACTGCAGAACAGGATTATCTGAAGATATACAAACTTATTGTGTCTGAATATCTTCCTGATGAGAATGCAGAGGTAATCATAGCAAACTCCAGGATGATAGGTTCTGCAATAAGGGCCTCTAAGGATAATGTACATACATTCAGCATCTTGTTGATCAGCTCAAAAAATCAGTATATATTCAAGTTGAGTTCGAAGGATAGAAGACAGATGATGCAGTTTAAGGATGTGCTAATTGCTATAGCGAAGTCCTTGGTTGAGACTGGAGAGATATACAAGGCAACAGGTGATGACAAGAGAAACATTGGACTCGCATTCCTGTTGAAGACGAATGAGAGCGGCTTCCTTTCAATTGGAAAGGGAGAGTAAGTATAGGTTATTATGATCAATCACAACCCGGAGGAAAAACTCCTCCGGGTTTTTTAGCCTGGAATAAGTGAGAAGGAGTAGAGTAGGTTATGCCTGGGTTGAATAAGAGAGAGATGACAAGCAAACCGCTAAGGATGGATTCGAGAATGGCTCGCGATGTGGAGAGATTATCTACATATACCGGATATTCACAGAATGAGATAATTCTTATGGCAATAAAACGATATCTCTTTGAGAATCGTGAATATTTTCTCAGAGATATGATTGAGGAAAAGTGCATAAGAAGAATAGAGAGAGAAGTTTTGATTATGCGTGGCGAATGCCATTTGAATTTTGGAGATATGACAGTGGATTTCATGAAAGCAGAAAACACTGTTGACAGACAAGGTGTATATGATGTCTGCATAAAACTAAAAAATAAACTGGGTGAAATATTCTATAACGACAATCAGCAGATAGATGTTGATGGGAAAGATTGGGAATACTATAAAGAATTTCTGTATGAGGTTGTCATGAAGTATATGGATATAGATGAACATGCACTTAAAACGTATTTCAGAGAAAAGTTCCTGTATGAATAGAGGTGAGACACTTGTTTAGAAATATTATGAATGATCTGGCTGCCTGGTATGAGACCGGTGCGGACAAGGTTGCTGTTGTGCGAGGGGGCAAATCTGTCGGAAAGACATGGGCTGTCGCAGATTTTGCGATGGGATTTTTTAAGGATCATATAATTATAGACATGTGCAAATATCCAGATTTTGCTGCATATGCAGCAAAAGAGAGAAGACCAGAGAAGATTCATGCCAAGCTTACAACATCCCTTGATAAGTATGATTTTAAGGACAAGCTTCTTATATTTGATAATGCGCAGGGGTGTGAAGGCTTACTTCAGAATCTTGTTGGTTATAGCAGTTATAACAGAGAGTGCCGTATATGTATCATTGCGACTTCTGGAGGTCCTGTTCCAGGAGAAGAAGAGTGCAGGGATAACATAAGCGTGTATGAAATGATGCCTATGACATTTGTAGAATTTTTGAAGGCTGGAAAGGGAAGGAAGCTTTGTTCGTTTATAGAGAATCAGAAGCTTTCACCTATGCCGGATGAGGTCAGAGATAGTGTTCAGTCTATGCTTGAGGTTTTCTTTGTTACTGGAGGTATGCCAGAGGCTGTTGATGAGTATTATAAGACGGGAGATTTGAAAAGAGTTGATGTTGTGTTGAAGTCTATACTTGACAGAATGGTAGGATATCTGATAAACTCCACTCCGAAGAGGTATCTCACTAAAGTACTTGCAATATGGAATAGCATACCGGCACAGCTCACAAAAGAAAACAAGAAATTCATGTATGGATATGTGGATCCAAAAGCCAGAGCAAGAGAGTATGAGGCTTCGGTTGACCAGATAGTGCGTATGGGTGTTGTCAGGCAGGTTTATAGAGTGAGGAACGGAGTTCTCCCACTTGTGAATCAGAAGGATGACAAGTCGTTTGAACTTTATCATCTTGATCACGGATTACTCAGAGTTATGGCAGGAATATTGGTTCAGGATATAGATAGAGAGAATGTTCTTGATACGATGGATGGCATGATAGCTGAGCAGTATGCACTTTCGGAATTGTATATGAACAGAAGTGTTGGTGAGCTGTATTTCTGGATATCATCTGCCACTGCAAAGGTTGATTTTGTGTATGAGGGAGATGGTGAAGTTATTCCTGTAGATGTTCAGACAAGCCCGCATACCAAGGCACAGAGTTCGAGAGTGTTCAAACAGAGATACGACAATCAGACATCTGTAAGAATATCTACAGATGATATGTTTGTGGATAAAGGATTGGTAAATATACCGCTGTATGGAATCTGGTGTTTTTAATCCCGGCCATTGGCAGTATTTTTATAGATGCCGAAATAGCTCAGTTGGTAGAGCAACGCATTCGTAATGCGTGGGTCGAGGGTT
>CAKQQK010000004.1:0-61358 GCA_934270935.1 uncultured Coprococcus sp.
GGATGGGGAGATGGTGCGTCACGACAAGGTCCATAACCTCTTTGGATATAACATGACAAGGGCAGCAGGCGAGGCGCTTCGCGAGATATCGCCGGATGAGAGACGACTTCTGTTCTCCAGATCGTCTTATATAGGAATGCATCGTTACGGCGGCGTCTGGATGGGCGACAACAAATCGTGGTGGTCACACATCCTGCTCAACATCAAGATGCTTCCGTCCATGAATATGTGCGGTTTCCTGTATACGGGCGCGGATCTCGGAGGATTTGGATGCGACACCTCGAGAGACCTTCTTCTCAGATGGCTCGCACTCGGCGTGTTCACTCCGCTCATGCGCGACCATTCTTGTGAGGGTACAAGAAATCAGGAGTGCTATCAGTTTGAGCATATAGAGGATTTCAGGAATGTGATTGGTGTCCGTTACCGATTGCTTCCATATATATACAGCGAGTACATGAAGGCTGCCTTGACAGACGACATGATGTTCAAGCCGCTGGCATTTGAATATCCGGATGATAAGATCGCAGCCCATGTGGAGGATCAGCTCATGCTTGGAAATGAGATCATGATTGCGCCGGTTTACACGCAGAATGCCATCGGAAGATATGTGTATCTGCCGGAGGATATGATGCTTGTAAGGTTTATGGCAGACGGTGCAGTTGAGCAGACGGAGATGCCTGCGGGACATCACTTCGTGGAGGTTCCGGAAAATGAGGTCATCCTGTTTGTAAGAAGCGGCAAATGTATACCTGTTGTGGATGTGGCGGAGTGCGTGGCGGATATCGACAAGACTACAATGCAGCTGATCGGCTATAAGAACAGCAGTTATATGCTGTACGATGATGACGGTTATACAAGGGAGTATGACCTGGAGAAGAATTGTGCGCTCTTATTTAAATAAGAGATGAAGAGCGGACCTTGATCAAATATCTTCGTCAGATCTAGAACACAGTGGGGCAGATATAATGTCAGAGAATGTGATATGTTGACAAATATCTGGTATGTCAAGAAGACGCATGGCAAGGGATAAGCTGGTAGAGCATGGTTAGTATATAATATTACCTAATAGACACAGAAAATATAACACCAGAGAATATAACACCAGAGAATATATAAGGAAGAGAAGACATGAAGAACGTAAAATTAATAGCATCCGACATGGATCACACACTGCTTATGGAGAATGGAAAACTCCCGGATGGTTTCTTTGATTACATTGACAGGCTGGATGAGAAGGGGATTCGTTTTGTCGTAGCCAGCGGAAGACCGATGTACACTCTGAGGGACATGTTCGGAGACAAGATGGATAAGATGGTGGTCATCGGGGATAACGGTGCGGCTATCTCCAACTGCGGCAAGATCATATACAAGAGCCTGATGGATGTGGAAGAGTACCAGAGTATGATACGCTTTGTGGAGGACGAGACGGATGGTGTTGCTGTACTGTGTGCTCTATCCGGAGCATATGTCCTGAAAAAATATGAGAAGTATGCGAAGTTTTTCAAAGCATTTCTCAGCAATCTTGTGTTTGTTGATGATATGAGAAGCCTTGACGTCGAGGCCAATAAGTTTACGATATTTGCTCCGGATAAGGATGCCGCTATGAAGTACAAAGAGATCTATACGCCACGTTTTGGAGATAACTTCTCAGTCACTGTGGGCGGAAGAGAATGGATCGACATCATGAATAAAGGTATCAATAAGGGAATGGCCATGAGAAAGATCGGAGAACTTCTTGGTATCGATACCAGTGAGATGATGGCATTCGGAGACAACTTCAACGATGCGGAGATGCTGAAGACGGTATACTACAGCTATATCGTGGCAAATGCGCAGCCTGGCATGGAGAAGTTTGCAAGATTTTGCGCCCCATCCAATGAGGAGCGTGGAGTGCTCCAGGTTATGGAGCAGGTGCTGACGTCATAACGTGAATATCCCGGCATTACAGGGTTTAGATAACCAGGTGATGCCGGGATATTTTATCTGTGCGGATGACAGTCCCCATGTAAAATTATAGTTTAAATGTCAATGTAAATATGCTTCCATGTGGGACGTTGTCAGATACGGTGAGGTCAGCTTCGTGGAGTTCTGCTATGCTCTTGGCGATGCTGAGGCCGAGTCCAAAGTGTTTTTTGTGGTCGTTGCGCCTGGAGTAGAAGGTCTCAAATATGTGTGGCTTATCCTCGTCGCTTATTCCTGGTCCTGTATCTGACACAGTATAGAACAGATTTGAACCATTCATGGCTACAGATATTGATATCTGTCCATCGGTCGTGCACGATATGGCATTGTCCACAAGAATGGATATGCATTGGAGCATTCTGTCTCTGTCCATGGAGACCGGTGAAAGCGGGTCGTCTGGAATAGATACCGTCAGGTCAAGGCATTTCTGCATGGCAATGGCTTCAAAACGGTTATAGCATTCTATGATTATCTCCTCCGGCTGGACTGCTTCGAAGTTGTCTTTGTCGGATTTCTTTATGTCTGCAAATGTCAGCAGGTTGTTTACCATGTCCGTCATTCTGTCACATTCTCTGTCTGCTGCGGCTATATAATCACTTTCGGAATCAGTGGTTTTATAGCTGGACAGTCCATTCAGACAGGATTTGATAATGGTGATCGGGGTTTTCAGTTCGTGGGAAGCAACAGCTATGAAGAGATCCTGCTTCTGATAGGCATCCTTCACCGGTGCCAGAACCTTTCTCGTAAAAAAGTAAGAGAATATGGACAGAAGAATGATCGCTGAAATGGTTATTGCCAGGAACAGAATGATCATCCTTGTTTTGTAGGCAGATATAATACCGTTATTGAATACCGTGTGTATGGTGTAGTATGTTCCACCGATATTTATGATGCTGTAGCTGTTCCAATAATCGGTGTTGTTATAACTGACCGTGTAAAAATTCCTGTGGGTTCTGCCGTGGTTTATCGTACTGTAATAGTTCTCCCAATACTTTGGCTGGGTGTAAGGGGATGCGATCTGCAGAATGGCTTCACTTTCTTCAAAGTTGTCAGTTGATATGACTTTATTGGTGTTGTGGAGTATATCTATATTGAAATTTTTGGCACTGTATTCGTTGAGCATGGTCATGTCTATGATATTTGTCTGATCAAGATATGAATACAGCAGATTCACATCCCTTGAGTAGGATGCATAGGTGCTGTTTATATATTCCTGTATTACGGTATGGAGCAGCAATATGGACATTGTGGACAGAATGATTGCAATGACGGAAGACAGAAATACAGTGAGTTTCTTTTTCAGTTGTTCTATCATGCAGGATCGTTCTCCTTTCCACAGGTTAAAGTGTAGCCGCTTCCATAGACTCCTTTTATAACAAGACTGCTGTGAACAGTCTTCAATCTGTTTCTCAGAAAATAGATGTAATTCAGGATATTGCCATTCCCCACATTTGAATTCAGACCCCAGACAGCCTCAATGATCTCATCCTGGCTGACGAGCTGGCCGGCTGACTTCAGGAGCAGCTCAAACAGCTGTGATTCCCTGTTCGTGAGCTGCACTGACTTGTCGCCGCACTGGATGGTACGGTTGGCTATCAGGTAATTGATATCACCATATGAATAGTCAAAAGAATGTACATGGTGGGTTCTCCTGTACAGTGCATTTATGCGTGCCAGCAGTTCATCAAATTCAAAAGGTTTTACAACATAATCATCTGCGCCGCGGGAGAAGGCGGCAGTTTTGTTCTGCAGTGTTCCCAGAGCGGTGAGCATGATCACGGGTATGGATATCTTGTCAAAATATAATTGGTTCAGTATATCCAGACCGGACATATCCGGAAGCATCCAGTCGAGAACTATAATATCTATCTCGGCCCCGGAGTATATCAGTTCAGTTCCCTGTCTGCCGGTATGGCACAGAGTAACTGCGATATCGTGGGCTTCCAATTGTTTTTTTAATATTTTTCCAAGATTGATGTCATCTTCTACAAGAAGCAGATTCATATGTATCTCCATTTCATTATTGTGATCCATAGTAAATATATACCCTTATATTATAGTAATTCATTTTAAAAATGTTTAAAAGATATATATGGAATTTAGATGTTTTTTAGACAATCTGCCATATCAGAGATGCTACAATATCAATAAGTCTATAAGATGCAAAGAATGTGAGTGTGATATGATAAAAAAAGGGAGGTAGTACATGAAACGTATAAGTTTTTTATTGTTATTTTTGATTGTTATGATCTTTTGCTGCGGATGCAGCAGCGGCGCAGGTGGTAGTTCAGAGGATGCGGCTGCATCTGATGGAAGCACTCAGGAGCTGGTGGAATATCCGGCTTCAAAACTCAAAGCATCAGCGATATATGGATTTGCAAAGACTCAGGATGGGTATATGTGCATAGGAGAGAACAGCAAGGGGGAGCGGGTGAAGCTCACGGCGAAAACGCTGGATGGCGGCTTTGAAGAGGAGACTATGTATCTTGGACCATCTGTGACTGATGCAGATATGTTATCGGCAGCCTATATCGAAGAAGATGGAGGTTCATATCTGGCCCTGTCAAGTATCAGTGAAGATAGAAGCGTGACAAGTATGATAATGCATGTGCTGCCAAGTGGCGTGCTGAAAATTCTGGCTGAAGGTATTGAGGGGAATGTAAAGAATATCAGAATGTTAGATGACGGATATATAGCTGGATGTTCAGACGGAGTTATAAGACGTTTTTCTATGGAGGGCGATGTACTTTATACCATAGACAGCGGAGAGTATACGGATATGTGCGTGGCAGGAGATAAGATCGTGGTCCTCAATGAGAGAAATATTCTGACATATAACGTATCTGATGGAAAGGCAGTCGATACGATCACATCATTTGATGAAGTGATGACGGATGGACTCGCAGAGACCTTCAATACAAAAGGAATGGATGCGCTCAGCTGCAAAAACATCATGAAGTATGATGATGCAGAGGGGAAATTATATATTATGCTGAGCAACGGATTATTTGAATATAAACTGGACGACAAATTAGGAATAAGACTTATTTCATTTACCGATTCAGATATTGCGTATGATTATGCTATTGAGGATAAGAACACGTTTGTCACAATACTTGGAAATCAGAATGGCAAAAAGAATATGGTTGTATATTCGTCTGACACAAAATATGCTGCGCTGGATAGTGAGAAAAATGGTACTCACAAGAATGTTACATTGTATTCTCTGTATTATATGAATAGTTATGAAAACCTTATCACATTTTTTGAGGGCAATCATGAAGATATGTCCATTGATTATATATGGGGAGTGGATGATGAGAATGGAATATCAGAAAGTGATGCCATAAGCTCACTCAACACCCAGCTTCTTGCAGGGGAGGGACCGGATGTTATCATCATGGACGGATTGAACGTGAGAAGCTACGAGGACACTGGCGTACTTATGGAATTGTCCCAGGTGTATGATGAGATCATACAAAAAAATCCTGATTGTCTGGAGACTGTTCTCAACACTTACAGGAGAGATGACGGCACGATGTATGCAATACCTTCAATGGAGTCATTTATTGCACTTGTAGGTCATGGAGATGAGATAAAAGATGTAAAAGATGTGCCGGCGCTTGTGGATTATATCCACAGCAAGGATATTCCTAAGCAGGGAAATGATCTCAGATTCTATTACTGGCAGTGCTTTTTTGACACATTGTATCCGGTATATGCGGCAGACATTGTAGATATTAATGGCAATTATGACAAAGATATGCTCAGGAAATTTCTTGAAGATGTAAAAACGCTGTATGATGCGGAAATGGAGAGGACTACTCAGGAACAGATTGATGAGTTTGCTGCAACTTATCCACCGTATGAAGAAATAATCAAGAAATCAGTCGATTGTCTGTATATGGATTATCTGTTTAACAGAGAGTGGTCAGGACAGGAGATGGCATTTGTCAATATGAGGACTGTGGTTGAACCCCGGTATGTATATAGTATCATTGAGGATAATTATCCTGGCAATGAAGTCAATACTATAAATGCTGATTATGACTACGCAATATGGGGCAATGGTAATGGCAATGTCTACATGCCAAATACGATACTTGCAATAAATAATAAAGAGGAGAATAAGGCAACTGCGATTGAATTTGTGGTGGAATTATTCAGCCCGTCTTCACAGGAATTCTATACAGGTGTTGATTATGGAAATCCATCGAATATGGATGCAGTGCGTCTTGCAAATGAGTTTGCTCTCAGTGTCGGAACTCCTGGAGGCGGAAGCGGAGACCAGGGAGGAGTTGTGTATTCAGAGTGGGATTACTGGCGTACTGACGAATTCCTTGAGGATTATATAAGCAAGCTTAGATCTCTTGAGACACCAGCCAATCCGGATGTAAGAGTGAAGAATATGATAAGAGATAACGTTGAAGATTATATGGAAGGCAATATGAGCCTGGACGATACGTTTGATGCCATAGACAAGCTTTTAGAAGTTTATATAAGCGAATAGTTTTAATAGATTTCCTGGTAGTTTAAAAGAAAGTTCTGGTTATGAGGGAGGCGTTTTGTGGGAAGATCGCACAGAAATTTGAAAAGGGTAAATAGGACGTCTGAATTCATAATTCCAGGATTTGTGGGCGTTATGATTTTCGTGGTCGTTCCACTTGTGGATGTATTCATATCATCATTTCGCGGAGCGGGACAGAGCAGCTTTGCGGGACTTCAGAACTACAGGGTTGTTTTGGGAAACTCAGCATTTCGGCTGGCAGCAGGCAATTCTGTCAGGTTTGAGCTTGTGAGTGTGCCGCTGCTGATCCTCATATCGCTGGTGGTGGCGATAGAGGTATATGGTATGAGGAACAATATAGTAAAGTTTGCGTTCCTCATACCACTTGCCATACCGTCCAATTCTCTGGCTGTTGTATGGCGTATATTGTTTGACGACAATGGAGTGGTGAACAACATCATTACCAGTGCGGGGCTTGGAAAACCTATAAGTTTCTTCTCAGGAAAAGCCGCTTTCTGGTTGTTTGTGGGAACTTTCGTCTTGAAAAATGTTGGATATAACATGCTTATCTGGCTGTCTGGTCTATCTGCCATTCCAGTAGAGATATATGATGCAGCAAAGGTGGATGGAGCAGGAAGATTTACGCAGGTATTTATGATAACGCTGCCAAATCTCAGAAGATCATTCTTTATAGTATCGATGCTGTCCATAGTGAATTCGCTAAAAATATTCAGAGAGCAGTATCTTATGGCGGGCGGTTATCCGGATATGACGATTTATCAGATCCAGCATACATTTAATAACTGGTTTGAGAAACTGGAGATAAATAAGCTGACTGCGGGTGCGGTCCTGACGGCATTGGTATTCTTTGGAACGATAATTGTCATCAGGCTGATCTGTTTTGCTGACTGGCATGGCATACCGGCAAAGCTTCGCAGAGTGATTTACAGAAGGCAGGTGGACAAATGAGATTTGTGTCTTATGTGCTGCATTTGATAATAAAAATACTTGTCATTTTGGGGGCTATTCTTGCCGTGATGCCGATAGTATTTCTGGTCTGTGGTACTTTTATGGGGGAAGTGGAACTGGAAGCGTTGTTATCCCCGGTCATAGGAAACGGTTCGGGATATGCCACATGGCATGTGATACCGCTTTATCCAACTTTGAAGAATATAGTGGAGCTGCTTTTTGATACTCCTGAATACTATGTACTTTTCTGGAATTCGGTGAAGATAGTTGGTACCGTACTTTTAGGACAGCTGGTGTTCGCTGTGCCGGCGGCATGGGGGCTTGCCCGCAGCAGGAGCAGATGGGCAAAGGTTGTATTTGGACTTTATATGTTCTGTATGATACTTCCGTTTCAGGTAACGATGCTGTCACAGTATATTGTGCTGAATAAAATGAATATGATAAATACGCACTTTGCCATCATATTGCCGCTTATGTTCTCCACGTTCCCAATATTTATCATGTACAGTGCTTTTGAACAGGTGCCGGATTCTGTTGTCGAAGCTGCAAGGCTGGACGGTGCCGGCAGGTTTAAGATCTTCATTTATATGGCTGTGCCGATAGCAAAAAGGGGAATCATAGCAGCGATGATACTTGGCTTTCTTGAGTATTGGAATGTGGTCGAGCAGCCAGTCGTATTTCTCAAGGACAAATATCTGTGGCCGTTGTCGGTGTATTTGCCAAATGTTGCTGTGGGAAGTGCGGGAAGAGCCTTTACGTTTGCATTGTTCAGCTGTATTCCATCATTCATTGTGTTCTATGTGGGAAGAGGAATCCTGGCTGACGGCATATCGATAGGTTCTGCAGAAGACTGATAGCTTTAATATAAAATAGGAGAAAAGGTATGAGACGGTTTTCAAAAGATTGGCACATTGGCCGGGTTATAAGAGTAGTTGTTGTATTTTTTGCGGTTGTTATCGCGGGTACATTCATGTCGAGATTCGCAAATAGTGCCCTGACTCCAAGGGTCGAGACTATGTATGCATCGTCAGGTACGGTATCCAGGGATGTCCTGCAGGATGTGACAGTTGAGAGTGATAAAAAAACTCCCGTATATGTATACTCGGGTTTCCCTGTTCAGGAAGTGTATGTATATGAGGGAAAACAGATAGTCCGCGGTGACAGTCTTATGAGCGTAGATGTGGATGATGTCAGATCAGCGTATCTTGAGAAAAAGCTGGAGCGGAAAAATCTCAAGGATCAATATTGGTATACATGGGGGGACGAGAGAGCTGTGATGGATGATACTATTGCAGCAGTCGATGAGCAGCTTGCGTATCTGGAAAAACTCATTGATGATGGCGGTATGATCTATTCTGACATTGACGGTATCGTGTCTGAGACCAGAGTTGTCGTAGGAAATAAGACGACGGAAGAGGCTGCATTTGTGGTCATGGAGAAAGCAGATGAATACACCATCAAGATGTCGGTGACGGAAGAACAGAAGCGTTACATAGAAAAGGGGGACAGTGTTCTGGTCCACATGGATGAGACAAATGTCAGCACGGAGGTCTCGGCAGTGTATAACGATCCGTCAGATGCAATGAATTATATAGTTGAAGCTGTTATTCCGGGTGACGTGTTCACTGTTGGAGACAGTGTGCTTGTGGATATATCACATAAGTCAGAAAAATATGAGTGCGTTGTTCCGGTTTCGGCGATCCATGAAGATGCTGTAGGGCCATATGTTCTGGTGGAAGAAAGCAAAGATACGCTCCTGGGCACAGAACTGGTTGCAAAAAAGGTGTACGTGACAGTTGGAGACACGAATAATTATGAAATAGGTCTAAAGAAGAGTTCCCTGTCAAAGAATGATAAAGTTATCGTAAGTTCTGATAAAAAGGTTGAAGCCGGAGACACTGTCCGCGAGAAATAGGTGATTTAATATGAAAAGATTTGTGATTGGTTTGATCGTAGGCATATTACTGCTGGGAACGGTTATCTGGAATATTATCCATGCTGTGCGTATCAGCAATGAATATAAAGAAGACAGAAAATATGCATTTGCAGTCACGGGACGGGCCGAGTATTACAAGATGAAAGATGAAGATTATGTAAAGGGTATATACAGCATCAGATCAGACAATGTAATATCCGGGGATGATAGATATATAAAAGCGCAGGCAGATATAGTGACAGTGGATTTTGCTGTTGCTGATATGCTCAGCCTGGGGGCAGATCTATTGATAGATGATGTGTATGGCTGTATCGTAAGTTCTGAACTTTCAAATGAACTTTTTGGAACTGATGAGTCAGTAGGAACTGCCTTGATAGCCGGAGGCGCAGATTATATTGTCAGAGATGTTGTACAGTCTGTGGACAACTTTGTCATTGTTCAGGCCGAGAAAGAACGGGGGGGCGATTGGGCTTATGTCAATGGTAAAGTCATAAATGGCATCGTGGTGGATGTATCCGATGAGAATTACAGAGGTGAATATATAGAAGCACTCTGTAATCATCACGGCTACGATGACAAATATTATTACGTCACGGATTATCTGGACGTTTTCCCGGATATAAATCTGCCGTCAAAGTGGTCAGATTTTGATTTCTGGAATGATATCTCGTCTGAGCTTAAAGAGATAGCTGAGAGGAGATTATACGCAGACAAAGATGTTCTTGAGATTTTTTATTATAGACGCAGACAGACGATCAATACGTACAGGCAGCGCAGCGCAATATCCGCACTGTTACTAGCTGGCTGGTGCGTGATGGTTCTTGTTAATATCAGAAAAAATTCTAAAAAAACTGCTTAGGGAATTGCTGCTTTATGAAACTTGTGTTAAAAATACTAGCAGAAGTTCCCTAAGGAGATGTCATATGATTTACACATACCCGGATTATTATAAGAAATTCAATTGCATAGCGGACAAATATTACACGTACCGAATTATTTTCATCTATAAGATCATCTAATGATGTAGTAACCATTCTTGTCTGGTTTCTATCAATTCCAACAATAATTCCAACAATATATGCCATAATCTATCCTCCTAGATTCAATATCTTGCACTTTAATTATACCATTTATTTGAATTGTTAGACAGTCTGGCGTACGGTGCTGTGAGAGGACGGCGGTTAATCACCGCCTCCTACGCGATTATTGATAATGTAAGCAGTGACCACTAAATCTTAATATTAAACGTAATAAGATTGTAAGATGTGGGTGTTAGAATAAAATCGTCAAATGGATCAGACAAAGAAATGACAGAAAATGAAAAAGAAATGAAAAGGAAGAGGTATCATGAATATATTATCAACCCATAATCTTACAAAGACATACGGAACAGGAGACAATGTCGTGCATGCGCTTACAGATGTGTCACTTGATATTGAAGAGGGAAAATTTGTATCTATCATAGGCAGTTCGGGAAGCGGAAAGTCAACACTTCTAAATCTCTTAGGAGGTCTCGACAGGCCAACATCAGGAGATGTTATACTGGACGGCAAAGCTATTTTTGAAATGGACGATGAGGCACTTACGATATTCAGAAGACGAAAGATAGGATTTGTTTTCCAGAATTACAATCTGGTGCCAATATTAAATGTGTACGAGAATATAGTGCTTCCGATCGAGCTGGATGGAACAAAGATAGACACTGCGTATGTAGATAAAATTATGGATGTGCTCGGCTTATCGGAAAAGAAATTTTCTATGCCTAACCAGCTGTCAGGAGGCCAGCAGCAGAGGGTTGCGATAGCCAGAGCACTGGCAGCAAAACCTTCTATCATATTGGCTGATGAGCCGACAGGCAATCTGGACAGCAAGACCAGCATGGATGTCATTGCACTGTTAAAGCTGACTGGCAAAGAATTTGCACAGACGATAGTGATGATCACTCATAATGAAGAGATAGCAACCATGGCAGACCAGATGATACGGATCGAAGATGGCAGGATCTTCTCAGCAGGAGTACCAGATGGGGGTGAGAAGGATGCTTAGAAACAATAACCAGGCGGCGGTGAGCAGGATATATCACCGAATGTTAAAGCAGAATAAAGTGCGAAATGTAATTGTTATTCTGGCGATCGTTCTCACAACATTTATGTTCACGGCTGTATTTACATTGGGATTTTCCATAGCTAAAAATCTTAACCAGATGCAGCTCAGACTTCAGGGAACAAGATCTTCTATATATATGGAGCATCCATCTGAGAATCAGATAACAGATATACAGTCCTGTCCGTCACTTCTTGCGGCGGGAATACAGATTGATGCACAGACGGTAAGCACGGAATCAGGCAAGTATAGTTATCTGCTTCAATATTATGATGATACGGAATTTAATGAGAATCTGAAACCTGCCATAACCGATGTAAATGGCAGTTATCCGAAGGACGAGAATGAGATAATGCTCACAAAGCAGATACTTGACAATATGGGTATCACGTCGCCAAAGGTAGGTCAGAACGTTACTTTGGTGATGGATGGTGAGAGGAAAAACTTTGTGCTCTCAGGCTGGTACACAGGATTTGCCAAGAACAGCGTATGCCTGGTGTCAAAGAAATATGTGGATTCCCAGGGAATAGATATGCAGAAAGATGGACGTGTCAGTATCTCCGCAAAGGAGGGCAAGGGTGATAAACTCCAGGATGAACTTGAGAAAAATGTTACTTTGAGGCAGGACCAGAAGTTTGACGTGAAATATGATGTTCAGTCTGAAAATGGTTCAAACCGTGTTTTTATAGCTATAAGTATAGGCATTATAGCTCTTATGATACTCCTTAGTGGATATCTTCTTATATATAATGTAATGTATATATCTGTTACAAAGGATATAAGATTCTATGGAATGTTGAAGACCATCGGAGCCACGATGTCCCAGATACAGAAGATAGTGAAAAAACAGGCACTATATCTGGCTTGTATAGGAATTCCGATAGGGGTACTCATTGGAACGGCGGTGTCATTTGGCGTTGTTCCTCTTGCTATGAACATGCTGTCGATAGACAGGGAATCTGCACTTTCATCGGCGGTCAGTTTCAATCCGGGAATATATGTATTCTCCGTGGTATTTGCATTTGCAACTGTATTTATAAGTGCAAGGAAACCGGCAAAATATGCCGGGAAGATATCTGCAATCGATGCTATGAAATATGCTGGAAATATATCGGGAACAAGATATAAATCCACCAGTGGAGGAAGACCCTGGAAGATGGCATGGAGGAATGTGTTTCGTGAAAAGAAGAGAAGTATACTTGTGTTCGCATCAATATTCATGGGTTCAGTTACATTTCTGTGTGTGAATACATTTATATCATGCATGGATGCGGACAGTTATATAGAGCACTATCTTCACAATGATTATGTGCTATATGGCGACGGAGAATCAGATAACTCTAAGCCTCAGGCGACCATGGCAGATATCGCGGATCAGATGCGCAGCATTCAGGGTATGGATACTGTAGAGGTGAACAGAAGCGCAAAGGTAAGACTGCCATTTGACGCTGAACTTTATGCACCGATTATTGAGAGCGAGGATGACCCGGAATCTCTTGCGACATTTTATGAGACAACGACCAACAGTGAGGCACAGTATGGGGCACCGCTGATATCGGTCAATTCAGATATGATAAAGCTCTACAACAAAACTGCAAGACAGAAGATTGATATAGATGCATTCGAAAAAGGAGAGGTATGTCTGATAGGTTATGTAGATTCCATATCAGCGTCGGAGCGGATGACGGATAAGGCTCTGACACTTGTAAATGACCAGACAGGCAGGAAGAGACAGATCACAGTCGGTGCAGCCATGATGAGGACAGAGCAGTCAGCAATCACCGCCGGATATTACTGGACACTTGGTGGAGCTCCGGAGGCGATATTTGTGAGTGATGCGGTGATGGATGATCTGTTCCCGGATGCGGAGATCTCATGCATCATTGCGGATGCGGAGAAAGGAAAAGAATCAGAAGTGACACCATATGTACAGCGCATTGTAAAGGAAAATCCAGTCATAGCCGGGAGTGATATCAAGTCGGTGGAGGGCTCGGAATTCAAGAAGTCTATGCTGTCGCTTGAGGTGATAGGCGGTGGAATGTCGATCATATTGATACTTATCGGAGTTGTGAATTATATCAATGTCATGATCACAGGTGTATATACGAGAAAACTGGAACTGGCAGTGCTTGAGAGCGTTGGAATGACAAAGAGGCAGATACGTAATATGCTTATGTACGAAGGCATGTTTTATGGTATTATAACAACAGTACTTATTGTGACGCTTGGAAGCCTTATGATGTATGGAGCTGGCCGGCTAAGTGTGAATATAGCCGATTATGCAGTATTTCATTATCCGTATGCACTTGTTGCCGGAGTCGTTGTTGTGCTGTTTGCTATATGCATTGTGGTTCCGGCGATGGTGTTCAGACTTGTGACAAAAGATACGGTGACAAGCCGGCTGAGAGAAGCATCATAGATATTTGGCAGACCGGGAGTCATGCAAATGATATGGAATCAGTATGTAATTGTGTAATTGATAGGAGAAAGAATGAAACGTATTTTGGTCGTGGAGGATGATGTGATCATATGTGGAGGTGTAAAGCTATTCCTTGAAAAGAGGGGATACGAAGTAGAAACTGCGTATTCATGTAAGGAGGCGGATGGCTGCCTGGAACATGGCTTCGATCTGATATTGCTTGACAGAAACCTTCCCGATGGAAGGGGCCTTGACTATTGCAGAGAACTGAGAAAAAGTACAAAGGTCCCGATCATCTTTCTCACGGCAAGAGATACGGAGGCTGATATGATAGAGGGGTTTCGGGCCGGCTGCGATGACTATATAGCGAAGCCGTTTTCCGTGGAACTTCTGTATCAGCGGATAGAGGCAGTCCTTCGAAGAAGTGAAAATGCATCGGATGGGGTAAAGCGCGAACGTTTTCATTATGGGGATATGAGTGTTGACTTTGAACGGATGCAGGTGTACATATCGGATGAACCTGTAAAGCTGTCCGTTACGGAATACAGGATACTCGAACTGCTGATAAAAAATAAGGGGCGTGTTCTCACAAGGGATATGATCATACAGAAGATTTGGGATGACAATGAAAATTATGTGGATGAGAACACGCTGAATGTGCATATCAGAAGACTGCGTCAGAAGATAGAAAAGGATGCCGGCAATCCGGAGTATGTGATCACTGTGTTTGGAATTGGATATACATTTGGCGAGACATAGGCAGGGGCAGATAGCAGAGATAATATGGATAAATATATTGAAAACTATGATAAATATACGAAGAGAGTGAGGATGCTGTATGTATGCTCACTTCTTTTGTTTGTGTTTTTAGCAGTATTCGAGTATGTATGTTCAGGGAAAATACTTGCGGCCATAGGCGCACTGGCGTGTGGTGTAGTTATGTTTGTTGTCATAAGGTTGCTGCAGAAGGCGGATGATGACTTTATTTCGGAGGTCGTGGCAGCTATGTCGGATCTTCTGGACAATCTCGCTGAGCTGAAACGGCAGCAGGTATTTCCGGAAGATGAGGATTCGCTGGTATCAAGGCTGCAGAGCAAGGTTGACAAGATAATCGATGCGCTGAAGCTTCAGAATTCCAGAGAGAGGCTGGAGCATGAGAATATTAAGGGGCTGGTATCGGATCTTTCCCATCAACTGAAGACGCCGATATCGAACCTGAGGATGTACACGGATTTTCTGAAAAATCCGGATATAAGTGATGATGAGCGTACTCAGTACTTGCAAGTCCTTGAACTGGCGGTGGATCGCTTGTCATTCCTCTCGGAGAGTATGATAAAGGTATCCAGACTGGAAAGCGGACTTATCAATCTTGATGTGAAAAGCCAGAGTATAAATGACACTGTGCTGCAGGCAGTGAAAGATGTATATGTGAGTGCGAAAAATGCCGGTATAACTATCAGATATGATGAACAGGTGAAATGTGATATACAGCATGACAGAAGATGGACTGCGGAAGCGTGTTTCAATCTTTTGGATAATGCGATAAAATACGGAAAAACTGGAAGTGAGATAGTCCTGTCGGTCAGAAAACTAGGGCTCACGGTTGAGGTCAGTGTGACAGATGAGAATGAACCAATAGGAGAGGATGAGCGTACACATATATTTGAGAGGTTTTACCGTGGCAGAAATTCCGGTGACAGGGACGGTGTTGGAATAGGCCTTTATCTGTCAAGGGAGATCATAGAAAAACAGGGCGGAATGTTGAGTGTTATTCCCCAAAAGGACGGCAACAAGTTCGTGATCGTGCTGCAGAGCCGATGAATGGAATAATGGCATGATTATATATAAAGGAGTACATATGATTTACACATACCCGGATTATTATAAGAAATTCAGCTGCATAGCGGACAAATGCCCGGACACATGCTGCGGCAAATGGCAGATAGTGATAGATGACGATTCGTTGGAAAAATATGAGGATTATAATGGTGAGTACAGGGATGAGCTGCGCCGTAAGGTAAATTGGAAAGAGGGCGTTTTCAGGCATGGCAGAAGTGGAAAGTGTGCATTTCTGCGGGATGACATGCTGTGTGACATGTATATACATATGGGAAAGAACAGTCTCTGCACTACATGCAGGGAGTATCCTAGACACACAGAGGAATTTGAGAATGTGAGGGAGATATCACTTTCTCTTTCTTGTCCGGAGGTGGCACGGATACTGATGAATATTACGGACAAGGTCACATTTGTGACTGAGGAAGACGATGAGGACGAGGTGTTCGATGACTTTGATTATTTCCTGTATTCCAATCTGGAGGATATCCGGGAGGAGATACTGAATGTCATTCAGGACAGAAGTGTGGACATACGGAGCAGAATAGAGCGGGTGATTCAGATCGGTGCGTCGGCTCAGAGACACTATGACGAGGGTGATCTGGTCATGTGGGATGAGTGTGAGGAGCAGGATAAGCCGGAGATTTGCAGGAAATTAGAATTTTGCCCAGAGCATTCTAATACGGAGATCAATAATGAAGTCTTTTTAGATGATGAATATGTCTTGTTACAGAGACAGTTTGGTTTTCTGCTTGACGAGCTGGAGCTTTTGTACGACGACTGGGAGGATGTGCTCATAGAGTCACAGAGTCTTCTGTTTGGTGATGGCGCAGAAACATTTGCGGAGAACAGGAGAATGTTTGAGTCATGGTGGAGAGACAACTGCGAGGTTACAGGTTGTCAGCCCGGACAGAATTCGGATGCAGCTGGGAATGATGCGGCCGAGAATGACAAGACAAATGATAATGCAGCCGAGAATGATGTGACAGAGGATAGGTCTGAAGATATCGAAGAGTGCGTGGATGAGCTTCACATGACAATGGACATCTTCCTTGAGCAGATCATAGTATACTTCATCTCAATCTACCTTCTCGGTGCGGTGTACGACGACAATATCTCTGGCAAGGTGAATGCCTGTGTCGGACATGCGGTTGAACTCTATATGCTGCTCATGGCTAGATGGCTCAGAAATGGAGAGACTCTGTCGGTGGATGACCTCATAGAACTCTCTTACAGATATTCCAGGGAGATAGAGCATTCGGACGATAATCTTGAACAGGTTGAGGTCCTTGACTGGTTTAATTTATAAATATAAAAAGCAAGCACCATAGTAGTAGGGTTATATCAGAATCAGGTGCTTGCTTTTTTAGTGGATAATACAGTGCACATGACAATATGTAATGATGCCTATAAAAATGTGTCGTTTTACAGATACAGGGCCTGTGTATATACTGTCACTAAAAGAAACAGAAACAACTTAATACACGGAGGGAGTGAGATCATGAACGAGATTTATAGATTTCCTCTGAAACAGCATATTGGAAATAAGGCTGTCCCATGTGTCGTCAAAGGAGACGAGATTCGCAGGGGGCAGCCTCTTGCATTACAGGGGGAAGGCCTTGGGAGCAATATTTTTTCGAGTGTTTCAGGGACTGTTGTAAAAGTTGATGACACAGAGATAGAGGTCAGAAAGGAACGGGAGGATGATGGTTATGTCCCATTAAGTTCCGTTAATCCTCTGGATCTGATAAAAGAGTCCGGTCTGGTTGGTCTGGGAGGCGCAGGATTTCCCACTTATGCAAAGCTTGCGAAGCCGTTTGATAATGGAGGAACAGTCATTGTGAATGCTGCTGAGTGTGAACCGATATTGTCACACAACATAGCACGGATAGAAAACAGGCCTGAGCAGCTGATAAGAGGCCTTGAGATAGCAATGGATGTTGTGAAGGCCGATAAAGGAATTATCGCCATAAAGGAATGTCACGAGAAAGCCATAGATATTCTTACCCGGTATGTTCAGGAATCAAATAAAAACATAACACTGCATGCACTCCCGGATATATATCCCATGGGAGAGGAACGGGCAGTCGTCAGGGAAGTTATGGGAGAGCTGCTTCCTGTGGGGGCACTTCCGCTAGAGGCAGGAGCCGTGATAATCAATGCGGAGACGACCTGCCGGATACAGGAAATAGTAGATATGAGAAAGCCTTTTATAGACAAAGATATGACGGTTGGCGGCAAGATACGCGGCAATGAGTCAGAGAAGATGATTCAGGTGTTCCTGGATGTTCCGATAGGGACAAGTGTGGCGGAGATGTTCAGGAAGGCAGGCGGTGAAGATAATAATGGAATCTCAGAGGATGTCGGAGAACTCATAATGGGCGGCCCGTTCACCGGAAAGAGAACAACCATGGATTCGGTTGTCATAAAGACAACGGGAGGCCTGATAGCCAGTGAGTGTTTTCCGAAAGGACCTGCACGTATCGGACTTCTGGTGTGTGCCTGCGGTGCCGACGAGGAGAGAATGAGGCAGATAGCTGAAAGTATGGGATCCGAGGTGGTTGGAGTTCAGTTTTGTAAGCAGGCTATGGAGACGGGCAATACAAGAAAATGTCTGAATCCCGGAAAGTGCCCCGGACAGGTGCAGAAGGTTATGCTCCTGAAAAAAGCAGGTGCGGATGCTCTGCTGATAGGAAACTGCACAGATTGTTCCAATACAGTTATGTCATGCGCCCCGAAGCTTGGGCTGGCGGTTTATCACAGTACTGATGGTCCGCTCAGGGCAGTAAATCATAAATTGATAAGAAGGATAAAAGACTGAGTTAAAAGGAGGAATGTGTATATGTCAATCACAAAGGAAACACTTGAAAAGCATCTTAAAGATCCTGCGATCTTCTGCTGCAGGAGACAGAAAGGTCTGGTGATCAGTGCGGCAGATCTTGAGGATCCGGATCTGTTTGATGACATGGTAGAGGCTGGACTTCTGGAGCTTAGTCCGGATGGACTCCGGATAGAACAGGTACTTGGAAGTACACTTCTTGAGGATGTCGAGGCGCTGACACCTATCACGAGAAATGTGCTGAGCGGAGTCAATGAAGTGGCTTCTGGTTCGCCAGAGGCTGATCTGCCGGAGAAAGAGTCAGACTGTACAGAGCATGAATCCTGTGCAGCACCTGTTATAACTACAAGAATGGGAGGTAACGGAATGATACATATTGAGATAGCTAAGGCTGATAAGATAGAGGGACTCAAGCTGGATGTTCCGGTTGGAATGGCAGCTGCAGGTGTGGACACACCGGCTGTGCTTACAGAGGACAAGCCGGATGCTGAACCGGGGACAGTGCAGACTGGAACAAAGAAGGTCATAAGAACGCTGACAAAAAAGCATATAAAGATAACTAAAGTGGAGCTTGGAGATAAGACGGAGATAAAGGACGGAGTACTTTCTATAGACAAGAGCATTGTTGATAAGGCAGTTCTTGAGGATCCGCTGTGCAAGAGTCTTGCGCTGGATGTCATCTATCCGGATCAGAGACATCAGTACACAGAGACCATCATGGATGTATGTCCTATAGCAACAAAGGTATCCGGTGAGCTCGGCGAAGGAATCACCAAGGTTGCAGACGGCGTGGTATTTATGCTCACAGGAGTTGATGAGGACGGAGTACAGGTTCATGAATTTGGTTCATCAGAGGGCTATCTGGATGAAAAGATGTACTTTGGACATCCTGGCTGTGCAGATGAGAACGACATTATAATCAGATGTCATGCAGTTATACAGAGACTGACAGGAATGACAAGACCGGGCCCATTTGCAGCTCACAAATGTCAGGATTATATAATCCAGGCGGTCAGAAATGAACTTAAGAAGTACGATGGTGAGGTAGTGCGCGAGGAGATCTGCGAGGATGTCAGAAGAACAGGCAACCCAAGAGTTGTGCTTGTGAAGGAGATCATGGGACAGGGGGCCATGCATGACAATGTAATATGTCCGACAGAGCCTTGTGGAATTCTCGGCGGACAGAAGAATGTCGACTGTGGAAATGTGCCGATCATGCTGACGCCTAACCAGGTGAGGGATGGCTCTATACATGCGCTCACATGTATAGGACCTGCTACAAAGGAGATGACCAGACACTATATCCGTGAGCCGCTGGTAGAAGGACTTGCTGCAGATTCGGAGATCGATCTTATCGGAGTTGTGTTTGTTGGATCTCCTCAGGTAAATGACGAGAAGATGTGGGTTTCAGAGAGACTTGGATCACTGCTTGAATCGCTGGATATCGATGGATGTATCATAACCACTGAAGGATTTGGCAACAACCATATAGATTTCATACAGCATATAGGTCAGGCCGGCAAGAGAGGTATCCCGGTAGTTGGAGTGTCATTCTGTGCATACCAGGGACAGCTGGTTGTGGGAAATAAATACGCAGATGCCATGGTTGAGGAGAACATGGACATGGGCGGATTTGAGAATAATGTGGCAGGATGCTCCTGTGTTACAAAAGAAGTGGCAGCCCGTGCAATTCAGATGCTTAAGAATAAGATGGCAGGTGTTGAGATCAAACCGGCACCTAAAAAGTGGAGTAACGACGTTATCAATGCAAATAATAAGCTTCTGGGACTTGCGGAGACAAAGCTGCTTGATAACGGAACATTGCACTGATGCCTGACTATATGATAAATCCTATTCGAATGGGAGGTCTTGTGAAAGAGATCGATGGCGACCAGGTAAAAGTCCATCTGCACGGGAGACTGGGAGTTATCACTGTTCCACGGCGTCTCATAATAGGAGATACGGAGCTTGCACCGGGATGTGAGATGGAATTTTATTTCAGCTATATCCAGGTGGTTGAGGATCCATATGATTATGACAGTTCGGATATGGTTACAGATCATGAGATAATGCCATGTCTATTGGGAGGAAAGATAATAGAGGTCAATGATACCGCAGCGAAGGTTCAGATCATGGATGACCTGGGGACTGTAGCGGTTCCAAGAAGATGGATGTTCACACCTGTAGAGCTTGAATGCGGACAGGATACAGAGTTCTATTTCAGCTGTATGCAGGTGACAGGAAAGCGGGATATACCAGTAGAATCGATTTAAGGAGGATAAGCCTATGTTAACAACAATAGAAGGAATGCAGTCGGAAATATTTGTACCAATAACACCAAAACCGGTATTTACAGAGCTGAAAAAGCCGTTGAGTGAGTGTAAGGTTGCATTTATCACTGCCGGAGGAATACATATGAAGAGCCAGACCCCATTTAACACGTCAGGTGATTTTTCATACAGGACGATTCCGTTTGATACACCGTCAGACCAGCTCATGGTTACGCATGGAGGTTTTGACAATTCGGATATCAATAAGGATGTAAATGCCATGTTTCCTATAGACAGATTACATGAGCTTGTGGATGCAGGATTTATAGGTTCCCTTGCAGATGAGACATACACATTCATGGGAGGCGGCGGAAATGTGGAAAAGTTCAAGAACGAGACCGGACCAGAGATAGCGGCAAAGCTCAAGGCGCAGGGAGTTGACATAGTTCTGTGCACAGGTGGATGTGGAACCTGTCACAGATCAGCAACCATCGTTACAAGATGCTGTGAGGAAGCAGGAATGAGCTGCGTTGTGATCGCTGCGCTGCCACCGATCGCACGCCAGCAGGGTGCTCCGAGAATAACAGCACCACATGTGCCTATAGGATCAAATGCAGGTGAACCCAACAATATTCCTATGCAGACGGCGATAGTGAAGGAATCTCTTGAGTGGGTACGTGACTGCCCAAGCTACAATCAGACAAAGGTTCTTCCTTATGAATACAGACACAATGTATAAATATGATCCACACAGGATATTTCACGGCAAATGCGCCTGATACGATCAAGTGCCCGCAGCGTTACAGCGCGGGCACTTTTTCTCTGCCTTCAACCCACTCCTGCATCTCGGTAACAAAGCGTACTGCGGCAGGGGAAAGGGATTTTTTTGACAAAAATGCAATGCCGAGTTCTCTGGAATAATATGGTTCAAGAGGGACTGCAGTGATTTCATGTTCAACTCCTTTGATGACCAGCCCTGGAAGAATGCTGAGTCCGAGCCTGCTCGCAACCATGGATACGATCACATGGTCGTCCTTTGAAGAAAAAGGTATATCAGGTGTGATGCTGGCATCCTCAAGAGCCTGGTGCACATCGTAGTCAACACCCTCCGCGGATATGATGAATGGATGCCCGGAGAATTCCTTTACCGGAAATGCATTCCTGCCCTCAAGCGGATAATCCTTTGGCAGTATGGCCATGAGAGGATCATTTTCCAGGGACAGCCATTCCAGATTCTTCACTTTTCTGTGGCTTAACAGGCCGAAATCTGCCTTCATTTCCCTGATCCAGTTCACAATGTCATCAGTTCCGCCCTCCAGAAGCTCTATCTCTATTCCCGGATATTTGTTCCTGAACTGATATATGACATGCGGAAGCCAGTTCCTTGATATGCTGGCGAAGCAGGCTATGGTTATGTGTCCGGTCTCGAGACCGTTGAGGGCATTCACTACCTGATCCAGCTCCTCGTTCGCAGCCAGAAGCTTTCTGATGTATGGCAGAAGCTTATCTGCGTTGTGAGTTAGAACGAGCCCCTGTTTTGTCCTGAGAAAAAGTGGAAATCCGAGCTCTGTTTCCATTGATTTTAATATATGACTGACACCGGACTGCGTGTACCCCATATTCCCGCCACTTTTAGTAAAGTTAAGTGTGTCAGCAATGTCGGCAAATAGTGCGTATTTGTTTATTTCCATCTGATTCCTCCATTTCTGATATAGGCATAAGAAAAAAGGTGCCAATGACCAAAATTGATCACAGACACCTTTGCCGTTCATTTTTGGATTTATTATATATAAAATAAGATTATTCGGCAAGAAATATTTAAAAAATAAATGCATTACAATTTGGCATGAAGGCAATTAACAATTGCAGCTTTACCTTTTGAGGGAATGGGGGCATAATACAGGCATGTTTTAAACAAGCGGTCCCAAGAGTACGAAAGTTATATGACATATATAAAGAGGAGACAAGGGCGTCTGGTAAAAGTGCAGATGCTCTGTCTCCTCATTTTTGGTTATATGTGTCAGTGGTTTTGACTGCTGACCGTATGAGGGATCGCAGCAGCATGCAGGTGCATTTAAGACAAATAGCGACAGTTTAAGGAGGAAAGAAGTATGAAAAAAAGGATTTTTTCAAAGGTGTTTTCAATGGCAATTGCAGTGGCAATGATGGGAAGTCTTCTGGCAGGCTGTGGAAGCAGTGAGGAAACTACTACAGAGAGTGCTCCGGCTACAGAAGCAGAGACAGAAGCAGATGCGGCGGCAGATTCAGATGCTCCGGCTTGTAAGGATGCTTTGAAGGGTGTGAGTCTTGTGATTGGTACATCGGGCACATATGCACCATTTTCTTTCTTTGAAAGTGATGGAACAACACTTACAGGCTATGATGTAGAGATGCTCAAGGCACTTCAGGATATTCTGGGATTTGAGATTGCAGACGATAAGATCCAGGATATGGATTATCAGCCGCTCGGCACGGCTCTTGGTCAGGGCCAGCTTGATCTTGGAGCTGCGGCACTGTGTGCAACTGATGAGAGAAAGAAGAGCATGAACTTCTCCAAGACATATTATGATGCCGGACTTAAGGTTATCGTAGCTGAGGACAATGACAAGATAACAGGTGTTGATGACCTGAAGACAGGGGACTATACAGTTGCTGTGCAGTCAGGAACACTTGCTTACGAGTACGCAACAGGTGAGGGGGCATTCCCTGAGAGCTGTCTGCAGGTATTCGATTCACAGGCCCTTGCCTACAAGGCTGTTGAGGATGGCCAGGCAGATGCGACCATATATGATGTTCCTGGAACTGCTTACTCTATAAGCACAGGAGAGATACATCTGAAGATGGTAGGAGACGAATTTTATAATGGCCAGGCTCCATATGCCATTGCATTCTCATTTGCAACATGTGAGAAGTATCCTGAGATCATAGATGATTTCAATGCAGCGATAGATTATCTCACAGAAAATGGAACAATGGATGAGCTTAAGGCTAAGTGGTGTGAGTAGTAAAGAATAAATACGGACCCGGTGGCTGCGCAGCTGCATTTGGCTGCGTGGCTGCCAGAGTCACCCGATGGGAGTGAGTGTATGAACAGTGAATTTCTAGCAACCATTATTCCTATGCTTATGCGAGGTCTGAAGGTCACGATGCAGGTTGCACTTATAGGTATAGCCTTGGGCTTTGCGCTTGGTTCACTGAGCGGCTATGCGCTTCAGAGCAAAAATAAAATAGCAAGAGGAATAGCAAATATATATGTATGGATAATAAGAGGCACCCCTATCGTGGTGCAGGCGCTCTATGTATTCTTTGCAGTTCCGGCACTGGTAACACTGATAAAAGGAGAGAGGTTCACCATAGATTGTATGACAGCCGGAATAATTGTAATAACCCTCAATGCAGGAGCTTTCATCTCGGAGCTCGTCAAGGGAGCGCTGGAGAGTGTAGAGCTTGGCCAGAGAGAGGCAGGACTTGCCCTTGGACTTACCAAAGGTCAGATACTCAGGCATGTTGTGATCCCTCCGGCATTTAAGAGCATGATCCCCGGACTTTTTAACCAGTTTATAATCTCGGTTAAGGATACAGCACTTTTGTCCGTTATAACAGTAAATGATATAACCAGACAGACACAGAATTATGTAGCCCGTACATATAATACACTTCCGGCATACACGGCATGTGCTTTGTTTTATCTGATACTTCTCTCGTTGCTGATGATAATACAGAAGATCGTTGAAAGTCGTGTAAAGAGCTGAGGAAGGAGTGAAGAGATATGAGTAATGAAGCATTTATTCAGATAAAGCATTTGAAGAAATCGTTTGATGATCTTGAGGTGCTCAAGGATATAAATATGGATATACATGAAGGCGAGGTTGTGTGTATTATAGGCCCGTCCGGTTCCGGTAAGAGCACATTCCTCAGATGTATAAATCAGCTCGAGACACCTACCGGAGGAGAGATATTGTATAAGGGTGAGGATCTGTGTGATAAAAAGGCGGATATACGTACGTTCCGTGAGGAAGTTGGAATGGTATTCCAGAGATTTAATCTTTTTCCTCTTAAAACGGTCCTTGGAAATGTCATGATGGCGCCTGTCCTCACAAAGCATATGGATAAAGCCGGGGCACATGAAAAGGCAATGGAGCTTCTGGAGAAGGTTGGGCTTTCGAGCAGGGCAAATGCAAAGCCGCACATGCTTTCAGGTGGACAGCAGCAGCGAGTGGCCATAGCCAGGGCACTTGCCATGGAGCCGAAGGCACTGCTCTTTGATGAGCCTACATCAGCCCTTGATCCAGAGCTTGTCGGTGAGGTCCTTAGTGTAATGAGAGATCTGGCGAAGGAAGGAATGACCATGGTCATAGTAACCCATGAGATGGCATTTGCCAGAGACGTTGCAGACAGAGTTGTGTTTATGGCAGACGGATATATAGTCGAAGAAGGCGATCCGAAGGAAGTGTTCAGCGATCCTAAGGAGGAGAGGACAAAGGCATTCCTTTCGAGATTCCTGGCTTCGTGATCAGACATTCAAAGGAAAGAGGGTATCGGATATGAAAAAATTTGTAGTTACTATAACCAGAGAGTTTGGAAGCCTTGGAAGACCAATTGCGAAGCGTCTCTCGGAGCTGCTGGGAGTTGAATTCTATGACCGTGATATAGTGGAGGCTGCGGCAAGACGCATGAATCTTCCTGTGTCGGTCATAAGTAAAACAGAGGAGAAGAAATCCGGATTCTTCCAGATGATGTTTCCTCTTGGCACAGAGAATGTAGAGAAGCAGAAGTCGCTCTTTGAATGCCAGTCACAGATCATACAGGATCTGGCCGGCAAGGAAAGCTGTATCATAGTTGGAAGATGCTCGGACTATGTCCTTGCAGATGAACCAAATGCCATACATGTATACATATATGCGCCATACGCAGACCGCCTTGCAAACTGCGTTGGAACTCTGGGCATGACGAAGACGGATGCGAAGAAGATGATCGCGGAGGTTGACAGGGCCAGAGTAGCTTATCACAGGCATTTTGCCGGATATCTTCCTGATGATCCTGAGCATAAGCATGTGATAATCAACAGTGCACTTCTCGAGGTAGAGGGAACTGCACAGGCGCTTGCAGCCATAGTCAGACAGAAGTTTGGAAAAGAGACAGAATAAGATCAGAGAACAGGAGCGTGGTCGATGTGAGAAAGATTCCCAGACTTCAAAACTATCAATATAATATAAAGACGATCGATTCCCATACCATGGGAGAGTCTACCAGAATTGTGTATGATGGTTTCCCTGAACTCACAGGCGGCACGATGATGGACAAGAAAAAACAACTAACACAGCAGTATGACTATCTTCGCGAAGCACTCATGCTGGAACCGAGGGGACACAGAGATATGTTCGGCGCAGTGCTTACAAGCCCCGTACATGATGAGGCAGACTATGGAGTTATATTCATGGACAGCGGTGGCTGCCTGAACATGTGCGGACACGGGAGCATAGGTACGGCGTCCATGCTGGTGGAGACGGGAATGGTTTCAGTGTCGGAGCCCTATACAGATGTTGTTCTCGATGCTCCGAGCGGAGTCATAAGGACAAAGGTCCGTGTTGAGAATGGAAGGGCTGTCGAGGTCAGTATTCTCAATGTGCCATCATTTCTATATAAGAGAGATCTGGAGATTACGACAGAGAAATGGGGAACGATAAAATACGACATTTCATTTGGCGGATCTTTTTTTGCCATTGTGAATGCTGAGCAGATAGGTCTTTCTCTTGAGAGAGAAAATGTGGATGAGATAACAAAACTGGGTATGGAGATCAGAAGAGTGGTCAATGAGACAGTGGAGATAAAGCATCCATATCTGGATATAACAACCGTTGATCTGGTGGAATTCTATGCGCATACTGATAATCCCCTTGCAGATATGAAAAACTGTGTGATATTTGGCGATGCCCAGGTGGACAGATCGCCGTGTGGTACGGGAACCAGCGCAAAGCTTGCGGCACTGACTGCAAAAGGAGAACTGGAGATCGGGCAGCAGTTCGTATATGAGAGCATTACAGGATCGCTGTTTAAGGGCGTGGCGGTCCAGGAGGTGGACATCGCAGGAGGCAAGGGTATAATTCCACAGATAACAGGAAGTGCATATATAACAGGCCTGAACGAATGGGTCATAGATGAGGATGATCCGCTCAGATATGGCTTCCTTCTCGGCAAATACGAGAAGAAGCATCAGCCGAGCGAGAGAGAACGGATCGTTGTGGCGGCCTGGGAGCTGTTTCATGAAGTCGGTTATGATTCAACCAGTGTGGATGCTATATCAGAGCGTGCCGGTGTTGCCCGGGAAACGTTCAATAAGTATTTTAAAAAGAAGGATGATCTGGAACATACGCTGGGTGATCTGTTCGATGAGAAATATGCCCAGCTCATGGTCAACATGAATCCTGAATTTTCGTGCTTTGATAAACTTGTCTACCTCAACAAAGAGCTTTTCACCCTCATTGAGAATATGGTGCCATTTGAACTGGTAAGACATATATATGCGGAGGAAAAATCAGAGCAACAGGAGCTGCTGTCGGAGACCCGTTTTTACTATAAACTGATAACCAGGATTATCCGGGATGGTCAGAGCTCTGGGGAATTTGCCCGAGAAGAATCTGCTGAGGAGATCGCCGAGGACTATGCTTCACTTGAGCGTGGAATCATATATGACTGGTGCGTGCGTGGCGGTGCGGTGAGTTTGACTAAGAAGGGACAATCCATCATAACGATGTATCTGGAGCATATAAAATTATGAAAAAAATATCCTATGTATTTATATTGCTTGCGGGAATACTGTGGGGATGTATAGGGCTGTTTGTCAGGAACCTGAATGCAAAGGATCTTGGGTCTATGGACATAGTATTTCTGAGAGCGATAGTCACTGCGGTGGCTATGACCTTGTATCTGTTATTTTTTAACAGAAAGCTTCTTATCATAAAATTAAAGGATATCTGGTGTTCCCTTGGAACGGGAATTGCCAGTATAGCCTTCTTTAACTTCTGTTACTTCAAATGTATAACAGCGTCTTCGCTGTCTGTGGCCTCTGTGCTGCTGTATACAGCGCCGGCCATAGTGATGGTCCTGTCGTACTTTCTTTTTCATGAACGGTTCACAGTCAGAAAAGCAGTAAGCCTTGTGATGACATTTGCAGGATGTGTATGTGTAACAGGTGCTCTGGATGGACTGGACAATGTCAGCCCCAAGGGCTTGCTATATGGCTTCGGAGCAGGTCTTGGATATGCATTATATTCTATATTCAGCAGATATGCCATAGACAAAGGCTATCATTCACTTACTATAACCTGCTACACATTTATTATCACATCGATTGCGACAGTATTCTTCACGGACACGGCCGGGATAATCGGAGTTGTATCAGAGAGTTGGAGCTTGGTGTGGCTGATACTGGCACTTGGAGTAGTGTGTACCGTTGTACCGTATCTGTTATATACGCTTGGCCTTGTACACGTGGAGAATTCCAGGGCATCCATTGTGGCATCCATAGAACCGGTGACAGCAACACTCATTGGTGCAGTCGTCTTTCATGAGAAGCTAAGTATGGAGGGCGTATTGGGCGTTGTGCTTGTTATTGCGGCTTTGGTGATATGTAATTCGTCTTCTGGGGAGCGGAGGCTTGCAGATGACGCAGAGTGATTGCAACTTGATTTCTTGAATAATATCTACAGTAATATTATAATTTATAAAATGTGATATTGGATTTAAATATAAATATTACAGAATAAGCATCAGGCATTTAATAACGATTAATGTTATCCAGGGATTGACTGCCAATGATGTAAAGGGATGTGGAGAAGATAGAAAATATGGGAAATATTCATATTGCTGTATGTGATGATGACGAGCTGACGCACAGAGAAATTGAGAAGAAATTAGTAGAATACAGGGAATCCAGAAAATGGGGATATAGGCTGTCGCATTATGATTCTGCACAGATGCTACTTAAAGAGACAGATGAGATCCATATATTATTATTGGATATAGACATGCCAGTTATGGATGGGATAGAGGCCGCCGCAGCACTGAAAAAGAGCGGAAGACAATGCAATATTATAATGCTCACGAGTAAAAGGGAGCGTTTTAAAGATGCATTTAAAATAGGCGCGACGAGATTTGTGACAAAACCCATCGAGAAAGATGAGCTGTTTGAGGCGCTGGACAGCGCAGTGGCGTCACTCGTTGGATGTGGCACAGTCACAGTAAAATATAATGGGGAAGATTGCACAGTTTGCCAGAGAGATATCTATATGGTTGAGGCGAAAAGAGATTATGTAAAGATATATCTGAAAGATAAGGTCTGTGAGAGCAATCATTCATTAAAAGATTTTGCGGAAAATCTGGATGATAGATTGTTTATATCTGTTCACCGAAGCTATCTTGTGAATATGTTATATGTCAGCGATATAAAGAATGGATATGTGGAGTTATCCGGCGGGAAAAAGGTTTCTGTAGCAAGGCGAAAAAGTAAAGAAGTACATCAAAAGATCATAGAGTTTGACGTGAACTACAGATAAGGGGGGAGACGGAAATATGTTGTATTGCATATTATTTTTGCTGATCAATATAGAATATATATCATTATACTATGTATTTTGGGGGAAACGGGCCAATATAAAGTATGACTGGAAAATGCTTGTGACTTTGTGCATCAGTGTGCTGTTATTAGTTTTATCTATCGGGATAGGGAATCTGGACATTCTCTGCGTTCCTGCGATCATAAGCGGAGTATTGATCAACTCACAAATATATCGTCTAAGAGTATCAGAGACTATAAAGCTGGCGCTTGTAAGTTTCCCGTTGCTGTCAATACTTGAAAGCATTTTTGAATTTATATTGATGTATGGCGTTAAGCTGGATCCGGAATATGTAAACATCGTGTATACAGTGGTTGTAGTGGCAATTATATGGATCTATTACTGGACTATAGGAAGAAGAATTGACAAGGATGCGTTTCTTTTGCCCGGAAAAATGAGTCTTGTGGTGGCTGCTGCGCTGTTTGCGATAGAGGCTATGATATCATATTTTACATTTGTTTTGGTGGATGTTTTGCAAATAGATGGAGAAATGATAGGGCTGGGGATTGTTATAGCCGGTGGTGTAGTTATAGTTGTACTGATCCTCCTGATGATATATTACTTTAATGTTCAGAACAAATATCAGATTGAAAATTCAATTTTGGAAGATTTCAATGAGCAGCAAAGAGAATATTTTGAACAGCTGCTGGAAAAGGAACAGAGAACGAGACAGTTCCGCCATGATATCATTGCAGAATTGATCCAGATAAAGAATTATGAAGACAGGAAAGAATATGAGAAACTGGGAAGTTATCTGGATGAGATGCTGAGTGACATATCATCCATCAGCAAATACGATTATGATGTTGGCAACGAGATAGTCAATACGATACTAAACTATTATTTATTGCCGATCAAAGATAAGTGCAAAATTGAGGTGAAAGGATATATTTCTGATTCGCTGGATATAGCAAGGAGAGATTTGTGTATTCTGGTGTCAAATCTTGTGAAAAATGCGGTGGAGGCTGTTGAGCAGGTGTCGGATAAAGAAAAATACATATTTTTTGAGATAAAGAGCGGAAATATCTTTCTCCAGATCAATATGAGAAACACATGTGCTGAACATACTGGTATTACAAAAGCTGGAAAAATATACACGACAAAAGTGGATAAGATAAATCACGGATTAGGGATAAAGAATATAGAAAATACACTGCGAAGATATGAGGGACATGCTGAGTATAAGATAGAAGATAATTGTTTTGTGTCAGAAATCATGGTAAAAAGTAACCGCTCGTCGAGTATTTAGACCGTTTGCAGGAAAATGCTGGAAATACTGAATTTGCAGGGGTACTCTACCAAACGAAGGACAAACAGAAAATGGAGTTTGCCTTTTAGGGAGGGTAGAGATGAGTGTGAGTTCTATATGGATTTTTGCGTGGAGATATTTCCACAAAAAGTAAAATGTAAGTTTTTAAATTTTAAAGACATGTTTACAAAGTGAAAACAATAAAGACCTTGGGGAGGGTCTATAAAAATACCACTATCTAATAATAGGAGATGTAGGTATAAATGAAAAGGATAATATGTATATTGATGGTTTGCATTATGATTTTGATAAAACCAACCGCAGCAATGGCAGAAACGAATGAAAAAACACAGCAACAAAATTTTTATAAACAGGAATATTTAATAAAACAGTATGTAAGAAATAGTGATGTTCGTCTGATAGAAACTATAGATATAGGTAAGTACAACATGGCAAGAAGTTCTACGCGGGTGAGTGATAAAACGTATAAAGTTTCTTATAAGAAAATTGCTGCTCTTTCAGGGGATGCATCATCAGGTTTAGGACTTGCTTTTTTGATTTTAGAGAAATGTGCTATAACTGTTTCAAATCCGTTAGTAGCAGCGGTAACTATATGTGGTGCAGTGTCATCAGTATTAGGACACACTGCATCTAACAAACATGGTATAACAATTAAAGTGAGGACGAAAAAATATTATAGGACACGTTTAGGTAGAAGACAGATTTATAAAACGACGCGATACATAGTAAAGGTAGGTAGGTATTGATATGAAGATAGTTCAGATATTAGAGACTATGGTTATAATAGCTTTATTGGTATTGGAGATACTGCATGATTTTAAACTTGTTCCATTTAATATGGTAATAAAGGTGGTGTCACTTATTTGTGCCGGATCATTGCTTATTTTATGCATAATATTGGCGGCTAAAAAGAAATCAAGTTGGGGAAGTATATGCCTGGCATGTATGTTTGTGATCAGGTGGATATGTGAGATGATATATTAAAAAGTAACTGAAGAAAACTATTAAAAGAGGAATACAAAGTCATCCGGATAAAGTCCGGATGGCTTTTTGTGTCTGACTGGACATTTACTCAGAATTTACTCATGAAAGATGATGACATTTACAATAAAAAGTATAATATATCTTCTGTATGAAATATGATATTGGAGGATAGATATGGGCAGTTATGTAATATCGGACATTCACGGATGCTATGATGAGCTGGTCCGGATGCTGGATAAGATAAATTTTGATGATACAGACACGCTGATATGTGCGGGAGATTATATAGATAAGGGACCAAAGAATGCCGAGGTGCTGGAATGGATAATGAATGTCCCACCAAATGTAATTCTGCTGCGCGGCAATCACGATGAGGACTTTGCACAGAATATAGAAGCGATGAGGATCATCAGCTACAAAATGGATCTCGACAGGGATAGCCTGCGGGACACGAAAATTCTGTACCGGTCGATGAAAAAGCTCGCGAAAAAAGATGGCAGCGTAAAGTTTGACCGCTGTGAGACGGTATATGAGCTGATAGAATCCGGATATACTTTCTCACAGCTTTGCACATGGGCGGACCGGATAAAGAACATGCCGTATCTGTATGAAACGGAAGTGTCTGGCAGGAAATGCATAGTAGTTCATGCTGGCTACATCAGGAGACTTGACACGCCGGAACTTAAGGCCAGGTACAGCTCAAGGGAAGAGTTCTACATGAACGCCAGGGGTGATGGATTTACAGATGGTGGTATCATGCATGGCGTGGTTGTGGCGGGGCATACTCCTACGACCAAAGAGGAAGAATTTGCGTATAACGATGGACAGGTATTTCGAAGGTATGATGAGGAACGGGACTTTCTGTTCTATGACATTGACTGTGGATGCTGGATGAGAAACATAGGAATAAAGAACGCCAGACTTGCATGTCTCAGGCTTGAGGATGAAAAGGTGTTTTATGTGTGAGGGTGTGAAGTCCTGATTTATAGGGCTTCACAATTTTTTCACAAAATTTATTAGCACTCAATATTGACGAGTGCTAACAGAAGTGGTATAACATAATCAGTCAAAGGAAAGAGCTTCTAAATAGAAATTAACGATAAGCCTTGAAGCGATCCTTTGAAAAGAAAACGAAATTATTAACATATATATACCTGATGCGATAAAGGCAGAGGGGATAAATATTGGAAGGAGAGATGACTTATGTTAATGCCTAGTATTATTGGAGATAGCTTTTTAGATGATTTCTTTGGATATCCTGAGAGGACATATGCAGCACCAAAGCAGACACAGATGAATGGATTTATGCAGGCTGATGTAGCCGAGAGCGAGGATGCATACACAGTTGAGATGAATCTTCCGGGAGTTAAGAAAGAGAATGTGAAGATAGAGCTCAAGGATGGATACCTGATCGTGAACGCTTCTACAAAGAGTGAGACCACAGAGGAGGATAAGAAGACCAAGTACATCCGCAAGGAGCGTTACAGTGGCTCAGGCAGCAGAACCTTCTATGTTGGCAAGGATCTGACTCAGGAAGATATCAAGGCTAAGTTCGAGGACGGTGTGCTCAAGCTCACAGTTCCAAAGATTGAGAAGAAACCAGAGGAGCCAAAGTCAAAGTATATAACAATTGAATAAATATACGATAGATAATTATTTTCATTTGTATATAAAAGTCCGGCACAGGGACCTCCCCCCTGCGCCGGATTTTTTTTGTCGCGTCATTGTTGATTGACAACCTTAACTCACAGATTATAATGGGAATAAGCATAAATACAAATATGACAAGGAGATGTACGACATGAGATACAAGGCAGCGATATTTGATATGGACGGAACAATACTTAACACTCTGGAGGACCTGACGGACAGCACCAACTATGCGCTTGCTCATCATGGATTCCCTGAGAGAACTATAGATGAGGTTAGAAGATTTGTTGGGAATGGCATACGAAAGCTCATTGAGAGAGCTGTGCCGGCGGGAACTGATGTGGCAACGATAGATAAGGTGTTTGATACATTTGCTTCTTATTATAAGGAGCACAGTGCCATCAAGACCAGACCATATGACGGAATACATGATGCCATCGCAAAGCTCAGGGCAGCAGGTGTGAAGACTGCGGTCGTGTCCAATAAGGCGGATTTCGCAGTGCAGGATCTGTGTGTTGACTATTTCCCGGGAATGTTTGATTTTGCACTTGGTGAGAAGTCTGGCATAGCAAAGAAACCGGCACCTGACATGGTGGAGGAGTGCCTCAGAACGCTTGGTCTTGAGAAGAAGGATGTTGTGTATATAGGTGACTCGGACGTGGATCTTGCCACAGCAAGGAATTCAGAAACAGATGTCATCATGGTAGGCTGGGGATTCAGAGACGAGGAGTTCATCATGAGCCTTGGCGCGCCATTTGTCATACATGACACACAGAAGATTGTTGATATAGTATTGGGAGAGTAGTGGATGCTTACATATTCATTTGACGACAGAGGGATGGATTTCCTCTATGAGCATTTGTACAAAGAGATAAAAAATGACATATTGATGGGAAATCTTAAAGCTCATGAGAAGCTGCCGTCAAAGAGGGCACTTGCCGCGCATCTGAATGTGAGCGTGGTAACTGTTGAGAATGCCTACAGTCAGCTCCTGGCGGAGGGGTATATTTATTCCAAGCCGAAGAGCGGGTTCTATGTGTGTGATGTGAAGGCTGAGGACGCGGGTGTTGTGGGAGTGCGCAATTCTTACGATACCTGTGAATACAAGGGTGGTTCAAAAGGTTCTGCCATGAAAGATAATGCAAGGCAGAACTTGACTTCAGAGGAATTGGACGTTTCAGACATGTGTGGAATACGACCGGACGATTATGTGACAGAGCGTCCTCATGTAATCAGGGAACACGCAGAAGCCCCTGACCAGGACAGGTACTTTGCCGATTTTGTGAACAATTCTACCCTCAGTGAGAACTTTCCATTTTCGACATGGACGAAGCTTATGAGGGAGACGATGATGGATGACCGGGAAAAGCTTATGAAGAGGTCGCCGTCTGGTGGTATATTTGAACTCAGAAAAGCCATTGCGGATTATCTCTATCAGTTCAGGGGAATGTCCGTAAGCCCGAATCAGATCATAGTCGGTGCGGGAACGGAATACCTGTATGGTCTTATCATACAGCTCCTCGGCAGGGACAGCGTATACGGTGTGGAGAATCCGGGATATCAGAAGATACAGCACATATATGATGCGTATCAGGTGAAATGCTGTTACATAGACATGGACGAGAGCGGTGTAAATATAGATTCACTTGAGAACTCCGGGGCTGATGTGGTGCATATATCGCCGTCGCATCATTTCCCTACGGGCACTGTTACTCCGGCGAGCAGGAGATATGAGCTGCTTGGCTGGGCGGCAAAGCAGAGGGGAAGGTATATCATCGAGGATGAATATGACAGTGAGTTCCGTCTGGTTGGAAATCCAATCCCGGCGCTTCAGAGTATAGATGCCTCGGATAAGGTCATATACATGAATACATTTTCAAAAAGTTTATCATCAACCATAAGAATAAGCTACATGGTATTGCCAATACCGCTCATGGTAAGGTATAATCATGTACTAAGCTTTTATGCGTGTACGGTGTCGAATTTTGATCAGTATACACTCACAAGGTTTATCCAGGAGGGGTATCTGGAAAAACACATCAACAGGATGAGAAAGTTTTACAGGAACAGCAGGGACAGGATACTTGGCTGTATCAGGAGCCACAGGCTGTATCCGCAGGTAACGATAAAGGAAGAGAATGCAGGTCTTCATTTCCTTATGGAGATCGACACGTCATACACGGACAGAGAGATGGTGGACAGGGCTGCCGCGGTAGGGATCAACATATCCAGCCTCAGCCAGTACTGCCACGGAAAAGAGCAGGAGGACAGCCACACACTGGTTATCAATTATTCGGGCATAGAAGAAGACATAATAGAGGAAGCCTGTGACAGACTTCTGGAGAGTGTGGTAAGCTTGACGAAATAGTACGCAGACGCCGCGCGGAGCGTATTATATGCGTTTGCAGGATTTTTTCGTATTTTTCGTAAGGAGGACAACAGATGAAGATATCATTCGATTCCCTTGAGGAGCAGAATATTCAGAACTTTAAGGGTGGCGAGGGCGTATTCAAGCCACGCATGCATGTAGGCAATTACAACAAGATCATGAGGGCAACACTTCCAGCCGGAAGCTCTATAGGACTTCACACACATGACACCAACAGCGAGATCATATTTATCATCTCAGGAGTTGGAACTATGGAGTATGACGATACCATGGAGATTCTCAATCCGGGCGACTGCCACTATTGTCCGCCAGGACACAGCCACAGCCTGAAGAACAATGGTGATGAGGATCTGGTGTTCTATGCTGTAGTGCCTGAGCACAATTAGAACAGAATAATATAAGAAAATAAAAAAGAGGTTCTCCAAATCAATGTATCTGGAATATATCTGGAATTCCGGGTGCGTATCAGTACTGCCTGAAAGTGCTGTGTCTTGCAAGACTTATGGTTCCGCAGGCGGACATAAGATGCGCTGCGGGCAGGGAGATATATTTCAAGGGTGAGGAGAAGAGACTTCTCACAGTGGTCAATTCTATCTTCGCATCGGGTTATCTCACAGAGAACGGACAGGGCATGGAGGATACGATCAAGGCGATCACAGATGCCGGATTCACATATGAGGTTGAATCGGCGTAACAGGCATTGAGAACATTGCAAATACATTTTGGATGGTTTGGAATAAATGTACGATGCAGATGAGTTTACATAAATTTTACGCGCCTGCATATTGAAAAATACGATACAAAATGCTAATATAATGGCAAATTTATAGTGATGAACATTAAGCCAGTAGATACACATGAAGTGTGTCTGCTGGCTTTTCTTGCTTTTTACACAGATTTTACATTTCGTTTACTGCATGTGGATAGCGGCACTTTCCTTATGTGGATATGCTTGATTAAGACATCACGCAGACGCCACGCATAAGCGCGTTGTAATGCGTCTGTTCCATATTTACATAAGGAGGAAAGAAACACAGTGGACGAGCGAGTTAAGATAGTGTTTGGCCTGCTGGGAGGACTTGCCATGTTCCTATATGGAATGAATAGCATGAGCGATGCACTCCAGAAGGCAGCAGGAGAGAAGATGAAGAGAATATTGGGATTTCTTACCAGGAATCCTTTGATGGGAGCTTTGGCGGGAGCACTTGTAACCGCAGTTCTTCAGAGCAGTTCGGCGACCACGGTCATGGTTATCGGATTTGTAAGTGCAGGACTCATGAGTCTGCCACAGGCTATATCAGTAATATTTGGAGCAAATATAGGAACGACCATGACGGCACAGCTTATGGCGTTCAAGATCAGCAATTACATATATCCGATCATATTCATAGGTTTCATTATGAACTTTGTGTTCAAGAAGGAAAAGATCAGAAATGTTGGTATGGTCATATTCTCATTTGGACTTCTCTTTGAAGGTATCGAGGTCATGGGTGGTGTTATGAAGCCGCTTGCGAGCAGTGCGATATTTGTGGATCTGATGGGCAAGGTGTCAGAGATACCGGTTCTTGGAGTTGTACTTGGTGCAGTTATGACCCTGGTTGTACAGAGTAGTTCGGCGACCATTGCGGTACTTCAGAACTTTGCGTCACAGCCTGGACCTGACGGAATACACAGTGTCATAGGTCTGGCAGGGGCGATACCTATCCTTTTCGGAGATAACATTGGAACAACCATCACAGCACTTCTGGCATCCATAGGACAGTCCAAGAATGCCAAGAGAACAGCCATCGCGCACAGTACATTCAATATCACAGGAACCATACTTTTCATGTTCCTTATAAGACCGCTGGCTGCATTTGTGCAGTGGATATCACCAAAGGGCGATGAACTTGACATCATATCAAGGCAGATAGCAAATGCACATACAACGTTCAATGTAGCATGTACACTTATCTGGCTGCCACTTATACCTGTTATGGTGAAGATAGTGAAGTTCATCATCAGGGGTGAGGACAAGAAAAATTCAGAGGGCTTTGTAGCCAAGTACCTCGATGATAAAGCTATGTCACAGCCTGCGGCAGCTATCTACATGGCCGCAAAAGAGATATCAAGACTGTCGGCTCATGCGGGCAAGATGATAGAGTCTATGAAAAATGCTATAGAGAAGAGAAATATCACAGATATCCGTGACAAATATGTGGATGAACATGATAAGGTCAAGGAGCTTCAGAATATAATAGTTGATTTCATCACAAAGCTGATATCAAGTGGTAACCTTACTGAGAAACAGGCGGAGCAGGCGGCAGGCCTCATGGTGGTCAGCAACAATATAGAGCGTATAGCAGACAGGTGCGATGAGGTGGATTGCCTGTATAAAAAGATTCTGGACAATGGACAACTGCTGTCGGATGCTGCGATAACTGACCTTACAGCCTGTATGGATATGACAGAGAAGCTTTTCAGTGAGTCAATGAATGCAATAATTACTGGAGACAGTGAAACTCCTGACAAGGTTGCCGCAGACAAGAAGAAGATAAGAAAGCTCCAGAGACAGGCAGGCAAGGCTCATCTCGCGAGAGTCAAGAAAAACACCTGTGTGAGAAGCCTGACAGCGGACTATTCTGCACTGCTTTACAGTATGGATCGTATGGCGGACAACTGCATATCCATTGCGGAAGAGGCAATCGACGATTTCACATTTGACAAACTTGAGATAGAGAATATGGATAGCGACAGTGAGATCATGGTGAAGGCAGGTGCTCAGGCATGACAAAATACAAATGTGAAAGAAAGTATATTGACAGGCATATAGACAGGAGCTGCAAAAGGGGCAGATACTGGAAAATGATTGGCAGATTTCTTGCAATGACTGCACTGGGTTCTCTGTTGCTCACAGGATGTGGCGCCAAAGTGGACGTTCCGGATATGTCATCCATGGGTACGATGAATGTGGTTTCCAGAGAGGAAGGTTCCGGTACTAAGACAGAATTTGACAATCTAGTAGGTACCGATGCTACGGGAACAAACACTGTTGCAGATTCCACAGATAAGGTCATATCGGAAGTAGCTTCTGACAAAAATGCGATAGGTTATATAGCGTCCAGCAAGTTAGATGACAGCGGTGTAAAGGTGCTTAAGGTAGATGGTGTAACACCGGATGAAGCATCCATAGAGAAGGACAAATATCCTCTGTGCAGGGATTATATACTGGTGTACAATGGAGAACTGTCAGCTGTGGCAAAGGATTTCATGGCTTATGTGAAGTCAGCGGGGCAGGCAGTGGTTGCGGACTACTGTGTTCCGGTAAAGAAGAGTGAGACATTTCTGTCAGACAAGTCTGGTGGTACGGTGGAGATACATGGTTCCACATCGGCAGCTCCGATCGTATCAAAGCTGGCAGAGGAATACATGAAGATCAATCCGTCAGCAAAGGTTGTGGTCACAGAGTCGGATTCGACACAGGGACTCAATGATGCACTTCAGGGCAGATGTGACCTTGGAATGTCATCCAGAAGCCTTCAGTCATATGAGAGCGAACTGCTCACGTCATATGTATTTGGACGTGATGCGATCGCTGTGATCGTAAACAGTGAAAATCCGTTATCTGACATATCGGTGGATATGCTGAAGAAGATATATGATAAGAAGTATACTGCCTGGAGCGATTTGAGATAATTACCACAATAAGGAGCAGCAACTTGCATGGGCGCATATAATGAGTCTGCACCTATGATGAGAGGGGTAGTCATATGGCTATCCGTCTTGTCATGTATGTATAGGATAAAATAGATAGAAAGAGGACAGGCAATTGGTAAACTGGCTGATCAGATTGATAAGAAAAATAAAGAACAGAAAAGGAGAATATGAAGAAATGGCACAGGATACAAATATAAGTACAATAAAGGGCGTATACGTCAACAGGGAGATTTCATGGCTCAAGTTTAATGAGCGTGTTCTGGAGGAGGCACAGAATGAGAATTCACCGCTCTGCGAGAAATTGTCATTTCTGGCAATATATCAGTCAAATCTTGATGAATTTTTCATGGTTAGAGTCGGTTCTCTGGAGGATCAGAAGCTTCTGACCGGAGACCAGAGGGAGAACAAGACAAAGCTCAGCCCACAGGAGCAGATAGATGCGATCCTTGAGAATGTCACAAAGCTCAATGCGATCAAAGACAACATATATGAGAATCTCATGAAAGATGTTGAGACGGAGGGTTTTAGACTGGTAAGGTATGCAGACTTGTCAAAGGCTGATGCAAAGTATCTTGACAGTTATTTTTCGCAGGAGATACTTCCGCTGCTCTCAGTGATGATCGTTGGAAGGAAACAGCCATTCCCATTCCTCAAGAACAGGGAGATATACGCCCTTGCCATACTTGAGAGAAAGGGCAAGAAGAAGCTCGGTATCATACCTTGTGAGAGTGGCATGCTTCCAAGACTTGTGGCACTTCCGGGTGTGCCGGGAACATATATACTTTTAGAGGAGCTTATCCTTCACTATGCTCCAGGGCTTTTCAAGGGCTACAAGGTTCAGGAGAAGACACTCATGAGGATCACCAGAAATGCAGATATTGACGTGAGCAAGGTGTATGATGAGGATCTCAACTACAGAGATCAGATGGAGCAGGTTGTAAAACTCAGAAAGAAGCTCGCTCCGGTCAGAATAGAATTTACAAGAGATATATCACAGAAGATGGTTGGGGAGGTATGTGATTACTGTGAGCTTGATGAGAAACATGTATTTTATTCAAAATCTCCGCTGGATCTGTCATTTGTATTCCAGATACAGGATAAGCTCAGGGACAGACAGGAGCTGTTCTTTGAGAAGAGAGTTTCACAGCAGTCACCGGATCTTGACGTGATGAAGCCGCTTATACCTCAGATACTTGAGAAGGACGTGCTTCTCTCATATCCGTATGAGAGCATCAGACCGTTCCTGAACCTCCTTCAGGAGGCAGCAAGAGATCCAAAGGTAAATGCAATCAGGATGACTTTATATCGTCTTGCAAAGAACTCAAAGGTGGTGGAAGCACTTGTAGAAGCTGCAGAGAATGGCAAGCAGGTGGAGGTACTTGTGGAGCTCAAGGCGAGATTCGACGAGGAGAACAATATAGAGTGGAGTCGTACCCTCGAGGATGCGGGGTGCCATGTTGTGTATGGCGTTGACGGACTCAAGGTTCATTCAAAGCTCTGCCTCATAACCAGAAAAGACGGAGGTAAGATCCAGTACATAACACAGATAGGAACGGGCAATTACAATGAGAAGACATCGAGACTCTACACAGATCTGTCACTCATGACTGCAAATGAGGCTATTGGCAAGGATGCCATGAAAGTGTTCCAGTCGATTCTTATTGGCAATACAGTCAGCCATGCTGATCATCTGCTTGTGGCTCCTGAGTGCCTGCAGGCTCCTGTCATCAAGATGATAGATGATGAGATAGCCATAGCAAAGGATGGCCAGCCTGCGTATATCGGTGTTAAGATCAATTCGCTCACTGACAAGAAGATCATCGACAAGCTGGTTGAGGCATCGAAGGCGGGAGTGAAGGTTGAACTTATAGTCAGAGGAATATGCTGTCTGCTGGCGGGAATCCCCGGAGAGACGGAGAATATACATATAAGAAGTATTGTCGGACGTTTTCTTGAGCACTCAAGAATATATATGTTCGGAACCCCTGACAGAGATAAGATATATATAGCTTCAGCAGATTTTATGACACGTAACACTCTCCGCCGTGTGGAGGTCGCTACACCTATATACGATGATAAGATCAAGCAGCGTATCAGAGACATGTTTGGGCTTATGATGAGGGACAACATGCAGGCACGCATACAGCAGCCTGATGGCACATACATGAAGCAGAACCGTGATGCAGAGGAGATAAACTCACAGGAAATGCAGTATGCAGATGCCTATGAGAGGGCACGTCAGTAGATGTATTACATAGTGAGGGATGCTGATGAAGAATAATAAGATAAAGATCAGAGAACTTGAGGATATAATAAAAAATAAACGGATATACCCGGTGTTTCAGCCTATAGTAGATCTTAGAAGTGGACATATATTTGCTTATGAAGCATTGTCCAGAGTACTGGGTGGTTCCAGCATGGAAATAGGAGAGCTGTTTGAGCTGGCATGCAGGTGCAGAAAGGTCTGGGAACTCGAGGCGGTATGCCGCCGCAATGCCCTGAAGCAGGCGGTGTATATGCCGGCTGGGAAAAAGCTGTTTTTAAATGTTGATCCAAATGTAATACTTGATCCGAAGTTCCGCAGTGGAACCACAAGATATATGATGAAAAAGTATGGTCTGACACCTGACGATGTAGTGTTTGAGGTGACTGAGAGAACCAGGATAAAGAAGGAGGCGACATTCACTGAGACCGTCAATCATTATAGGGACGAAGAATTTCATATAGCCATAGATGATTTCGGCGCTGAGTTTGCAGGAATGAACAGAGTGTGTATGCTGCATCCGGAGTACATCAAGCTTGATATTGAACTTATAAAGGACATAGATTCAAATGAGTATCAGAGAAGCTTTGTGAAACATTTTGCTGATTTCTGTGAGGAGAATGGGATCAAACTGGTTGCAGAGGGAATAGAGACTAAAGCTGAGCTTGAGACCGCGGCACGAATAGGTGTGGCATATGGGCAGGGCTACTATCTGTATGCGCCGGGAGTGCATTTTGTAGAGTGAAAATGAATATAAAACAGCCGGTGTGTATATGTAAGATCTGCACATCGGCTGTTTTTATACTGGCAAAAGTATGAGTTTACATGTATTTTCACTGGCGGCCAAAGATATCTAGGGGTGAACTGAGTCAACTTCGCACACCGTGAGAATACCGTCTTCTATAGTGAATCTGACATCATATCCGCCGTACAGCATTCCATAGCGTCTGCCAGGCTCATCCTGATAGCCAGGCCTTGGATCCTGCGCAAGTATCTCTTTCATGGCTTCGATCTGCGTCCTTGAAAATATCGCTTCAAGTCTGGCAGTGATATCATCGGAGAAACGAACAGACAGCTCAGGAATATCAAGAGAGTCCGTCCATCCCCCAGTCGCCTCCGGGTGGCTGTCTGTGTATGGCAGATAAGGCTTGATGTCGTACACCGGTGTACCATCCAGTATATCGGCTCCTGACACCACAAGGCCATGTACGCATCCATTTTCTTTATTATATATAATGTCCAGAAGCTTCACCGATGACAGTCCGATGTTGTTCGGCCGGAAAGGTGATCTGGTGGCAAAAACCCCCATTCGCTGGTTACCGCCCAGCTTTGGGGGTTTTACTGTTGCGGTAAAACCATTCTTGTGAGCTTTGGAGAAGTCCCACAGCAGCCATATGTGGGAGAATCCATCAAGTCCGCGGAAGGCCTCTGCCTGATTGTATGGTGGAAGGATCTCTATAAAAGCGGTGGCGCAGGATATAAGACCGCTCTGTCTTGGAATCCCAAACTTCTCTTTGTAGTCACATCTCACATATCCTATCACTTCTAGACTGGTATTTATCATGTATTTTTATCCCACTTTCTGGTTGTAATTTATAAGTAATGGCAGATTGTTTGGTGTACATTCAGCATGCATTGATTAACGCCGACTTTACATTCAATTTACATAGCGCTGGTTATGCATTTTACTTATGCCCTTTATCATAGTGCAAAGAAAAGAACGAAAGGCGCGCGAGTTCTTTTCTAGGACATAAGCAAAGAATGATATGTCCCAATAATACAATATTTGCAAAGACCGGTTCAAGAGATAACCGGCACATGTAATAAGTTTTCGTAGAAAACTTGTTATGCAGCATCAGCCATCGCCGAGTGAGGTGCCCATGCGCCGTAGGCGCATATTAAAATGGCACCGACGAACTGCCGCCGAACGGAAGTGAGGGGGCGATACCATAAAGCGATTTTGCATGGCTGATGTTCCAAGAAAGAATAAGGTTAATGTAAGGAGAAAACGAAAAATGATTAAGTTAAAGAAAGTATTAGCACTGACACTTGGAGCAGCACTTATGGTAGGAAGCCTTGCAGGCTGTGGAAATGATTCATCAAAGAGCGCAGATGGCGGATTCGATGCAACACAGGATATATCAGTAGTATCAAGAGAGGAAGGCTCAGGTACAAGAGGAGCATTCGTAGAGCTCACAGGAGTTGAGGAGAAGGATGCAGATGGCAATAAGGTCGATAACACAACAACAAATGCCATCACATGCAACAGCACAGAGGTTGTTCTCACAACAGTAGCTGGGGATGATTATTCAATTGGTTATATATCACTCGGTGCGCTCAATGATACGGTTAAGGCACTCAAGGTCGGTGGTGTAGAGGCAAGTGAGGAGAACATCAACAACGGTTCATACACACTTTCAAGACCTTTCAACATAGTTACAAAGGATGGCATCAGCGATGTGGCACAGGATTTCATCAACTACATCATGAGCGAGGATGGACAGAAGATCATCTCAGCAAATAAGTACATCGAGGTTGCAAACAGCGGAGCATTTACATCAACAAATCCAAAGGGCAAGATTGTTGTTGCAGGTTCATCATCAGTAACACCGGTTATGGAGAAGCTTATCGAGGCTTACAAGGCAATCAATACAAATGCAGATATTGAGCTTCAGGAGAGCGATTCAACAACAGGTATCACATCAACATCAGATGGAACATGCGATATAGGTATGGCATCACGTGAGCTTAAGGACACAGAGACAGCACTTGGCCTCAAGGCAACTGTAATAGCTATGGACGGAATAGCAGTTATCGTAAACAAGAACAATCCTGCTGATGATTACACAGTAGATCAGATCAAGAGCATTTTCACAGGTTCAGCAGCAAAGTGGGAGGACGTAAAGTAATCAGCTTATGCATAAATTTAAAGAAATAATTATGCATGTAGTATTCATGATAGCGGCATTGGTATCCATTGCGGCAGTAGCACTCATATGTGTGTTCCTGTTCGTGAATGGAATACCCGCTATCAAAGAGATAGGCTTTGGAGATTTTACCCTCGGTGAAGTATGGAAGCCTACAAATGGATACTTCGGCATTCTTCCTTTTATATTGGGAAGTATATATGTGACAGCCGGAGCGCTGATCATAGGAGTTCCAATAGGACTTCTCACAGCGATATATCTGGCAAAGTTTTGTCCTGACAGTTTATACAAAGTAATAAAACCATTTATAAATCTTATGGCTGGAATACCTTCGGTTGTGTATGGATTCTTTGGAATGTGTGTGCTTGTGCCGATGGTTCGAAGCATATTCGGAGTAAATGGTAATACGATGCTTACGGCATCGGTGCTTCTCGGAATGATGATACTTCCAACGATCATCAGTGTATCTGAAACATCCATAAGAGCAGTGCCTGACAAATATTATCAGGGTGCGCTGGCTCTCGGAGCAACACATGAGAGAAGCGTATTCAAGACAGTGGTTCCGGCAGCGAAATCTGGAGTTATGGCAGCGGTGATCCTTGGCGTAGGTCGTGCGGTCGGTGAGACCATGGCGGTCATCATGGTAGCTGGAAATCAGGTCCATATGCCTGACGGAATACTGAGAGGTGTCAGAACACTTACCACAAATATAGTAATGGAGATGGGATATGCGACAGATCTTCACAGACAGGCGCTCATAGCTACAGGTGTTGTTCTGTTCGTGTTCATACTCATTATCAACCTCCTGTTCTCCATCATAAAGAGAAAGACGGTGGCATAGATGGCAGAGAGAGTAGAAGGAATAAAGACTGTTGTCTCATGCGGGGATGACAGATCAAAGAATACAATAATAAGTAAAAAGAAGACTGCACCGGAGGACGATCCTTCATCAAAGGTTGATGTTGATAAGATAGAGGCGATAAACAAGAGAGGATGGTCGGAAAAACTGGCTGAGTACAGGAAGAAGCCGGGATCATTTCTGTTATTTATCCTGGTACATCTGGCAACACTTATAACGGTGCTGTCAATTGGTTTTCTTCTTGTGTATGTGCTTGTGAAAGGAATCCCAAATCTGAATGCTGATATATTCAGTTGGGAGTACACATCAGATAACTGTTCGCTTGTACCGGCACTTATAAATACAGTATATATGACGTTGCTTTCTCTGCTTATTGCGGGACCGATAGGAATATTTGCTGCAATATATCTTGTTGAGTATGCAAAAACTGGTAATAAACTGGTGGGTATAGTCAGAATAACAGCGGAGACTCTTACAGGAATTCCTTCCATAGTATATGGACTTTTCGGAATGCTGTTTTTCACAAATGCATGTGGACTCAGATTGTCACTTATATCTGGTGCGCTTACGCTGTCTATAATGGTTCTCCCGGTGATCATGAGGACTACCGAGGAGGCGCTCATGGCAGTGCCAAAGTCATACAGAGAGGGAAGCTTCGGTCTTGGAGCGGGCAGACTCAGAACAGTATTCAAAGTAGTACTTCCAAGTGCTGTTCCTGGAATCCTTTCAGGAATCATACTTGCAACAGGACGTATAGTTGGAGAGACAGCAGCACTTATATATACAGCCGGATCGGTTGCAAAGATGGCAACAAAGCTCACAGATTCAACAAGAACTCTGGCGGTTCATATGTATCTTCTGTCAAAGGAAGGACTTCACACTGATCAGGGTTATGCGACTGCAGTAGTTCTTCTGGTTCTTGTGGTGCTTATCAATTTCGCATCAGACAAGATTGCAGGGAAGGTTGCGGCTGATAAAGCAAATTAACATGTGTCAGGGTTTTGGAATCAGAGCTTTGGCAGATGCTTTCAATATCCGGCAGAAGCGTGTAAGCTTCTGCAATTAAAGTAAAAATATTTTAGTGCGAAATTATACAGAGACATAATATCAGAATGTTATGTGTGGTTTCGCATTTGATGTTAAGAATGGAGAAAATAGATGAAAAATAACGTTAAGTTCAGCGTTAAAGATCTCGACCTCTATTATGGAAAGTTCCATGCCCTTAAGGGGATTGATATGGACATTCCGTCAAATGAGGTTACAGCATTTATCGGACCATCAGGTTGTGGTAAGTCAACATTTCTCAAGTCGCTCAACAGAATGAATGATCTGGTAGAGGGCTGTAAGATCACAGGTGATGTAAGGCTTGATGGTGATGATATATACAGTGGCATGGACATCAACCTTCTCAGGAAGAGGGTTGGAATGGTGTTCCAGCAGCCGAATCCTTTTCCAATGAGTGTGTATGACAATATAGCGTATGGCCCAAGGACTCACGGTATAAGAAACCGTGCAAAGCTTGATGAGATAGTTGAGAGATCTCTCAGACAGGCAGCCATATGGGATGAGCTCAAGGACAGGCTTAAGAAGTCAGCTCTTGGACTTTCAGGAGGGCAGCAGCAGAGACTCTGCATAGCCAGAGCATTGGCAGTGGAACCTGAAGTGCTTCTCATGGATGAGCCTACATCGGCACTTGACCCTATATCTACATCAAAAATAGAGGACCTGGTACTTGAGTTGAAGGACAAATACACCATCATAATGGTTACGCATAATATGCAGCAGGCAACCAGAGTTGCAGATAATACAGCATTCTTCCTTCTTGGCGAGGTTGTTGAGTACACTGATACAGTGAAGATGTTCAGTAAGCCTGCAGATAAGCGTACAGAGGACTATATTACAGGTAGATTTGGTTAGGAGGAACACGATGAGAGACAAATATGAGATGCAGCTTAGAAAGCTTCATGCAGAGATGATAGAGATGGGAACTATGATCGAGCAGGCAATCGAGACAGCGATAAAGGCTCTCGTAGCTCAGGATACAGAGCTGGCAAAGCAGGCGATCGATGCGGACGATGCTATCGATCATCAGGAAAGAGAGATTGAGAATCTGTGCCTGAAGTTGTTCCTTACTCAGCAGCCTGTTGCCGGGGATATGAGAAATATATCTGCGGCGCTTAAGATGATAACTGATATGGAGAGAATAGGAGATCATGCCTCAGATATATCAGAGCTCACATTGTGTATGGCTGGCACACCTTATATAAAGAAGCTTGAGCACATACAGCAGATGGCAAAAGAGACAATAGTTATGCTGGTGTCAAGCATAGAGGCCTATGTAAATGCGGATGAGAAGAAGGCCAAGAGTGTAATAGAGCATGATGATATTGTCGATGACCTTTTTGATAAGGTCAAGAATGAACTCATCACCATGATACATGAGAATCCTGATGATGGAGAACAGGCTTGTGACCTTCTCATGGTAGCCAAGTATCTTGAGAGAATTGGTGATCACGCAACGAATATATCAGAGTGGGTCCTCTTCTCGATAACAGGAGAACATGTTGATTGATTAAATGATATAGATACATTTTATATGTAACAAATCAGAAATATTTTACATAGAGTAATTTAGATGAAAAGAGGTGATTTCTATGAAGTGGGTATGTACGAAGATAAATGAACTGTCACACAAAACAGGTATAGGCAATATGAAACTTTTCATAACAGTCAGCATGGTGGTGTGCGGACTTGCGGGATGTGCTGTGGCATTGCTGCTCCACATGATCCCTGTGCTTGGCGATATCTCATTAGCAAAGCTGGTGTTCATATGTGGCGGCTACGGCATGTTCCTGGTAGGAATGCTTGGAAGTGCGGTGTATCTGCTCATAAATGAGCCTCTGGGCAATAGATAAATTAAAGAAAATGGACTGGAATTATATAAAATTTTAATCTGAAATTTGTTGTGATTTTACACAGATTTTAAATTTACACAGATTTTACATATGCCTGTCATGTATTTTACATATCCCTTTTACAATAGACTCTGATAAAACAGACGCTGTAAAAGGGATATTGTGTATACAAGTCCTTATGCAGAAGTAACCGGGACATAATATGGAGTTAAATGAAACAGAATGAAACTTCATGTCGGTATGTCCGGAATGTAATAAGGAGACAAAAGATATGGATATTTTCAATGTGTTATCCCTTCTGGGCGGACTTGCAATGTTTCTGTATGGAATGAACGTGATGGGAGATGGCCTTGCCAAGACAGCTGGCGGTAAGCTGGAGAAGATACTGGAGAAACTCACATCCACACCTATAAAGGGTGTTCTGCTGGGCGCCGCGGTGACAGGAGTGATTCAGTCATCATCGGCTACAACAGTTATGGTGGTTGGACTTGTAAACTCAGGCATAATGAAGCTGAGACAGGCAGTGGGTATCATCATGGGTGCAAATATAGGAACAACAGTAACTTCATGGATACTCAGCCTTACAGGAATACAGAGTGATAATATATTTATTAATATGTTGAAACCCTCATCCTTTTCACCTATACTCGCAGTAATAGGAATAATATTCCTCATGTTTACCAAGTCTGAGAAGAAGCACGATATAGGTGGAATACTTCTTGGATTTACAGTGCTCATGTTTGGTATGGAGATGATGAGCGGGGCGGTTGAGCCACTTAAGGATGTACCGGAATTTACGAATATACTCACCATGTTCTCCAATCCATTCCTTGGAATGCTTGTGGGAATGCTCATAACAGCCATCATACAGAGTTCTTCGGCGTCTGTAGGTATACTCCAGGCGCTGTGTGCAACCGGGGCTGTATCATTTGGGACGGCGATCCCTATCATCATGGGTCAGAACATAGGAACCTGTGTAACGGCACTGATATCATGTATAGGAACCAAGAAGAATGCCAAGAGAGCTGCGTTTGTGCATCTGTACTTCAACATCATAGGAACAGTCGTGTTCATGGTGGCGTTCTACACGGTCAATTCATTTGTACACTTCCAGTTCCTGAATGATTCTGCGAATGCAGCTGGTATAGCTGTTGTACACAGTGTGTTCAACGTTGCAGCGACACTTCTTCTGCTTCCGTTCTCAGGAGGACTTGAGAAGCTTGCAACGCTCACTGTCAGAGATAAGGATGAGGTGGAGAGGAATACACCTGCAGAGCTGGAGATGCTCAAACGTCTTGATGTCAGATTCCTTGAGAAACCGGCATTTGCTGTTGGACACTGTATAGAGGTCGTAAAATATATGGCTCAGCTTTCAAAGAACAGTGTTGATATGGCACTGTCATTGGTTGATAATTATGATGAAGCGGTCAGGGATAAGGTCGAGGCTCTTGAGGGCATTATAGATACCTATGAGGATGAGGTCGGTTCTTACATGGTAAAGCTCAGCAGCAAGGAGCTCTCCCATGGGGACAGCCAGAAGGTGTCCATAGGGCTTCATGTCATAGGAGATCTGGAGAGGATGTCTGATCACGCCATAACTATTGCGGATATATGCAAAAAGATGAATGCGGAGGGTTCTGTTTTCTCAGATAAGGCGAAATCAGAGCTTGGTATATATAAAGATGCTGTCAGTAAGATAGTTGAGATGACGGTCGAGGCATATGAGAAAGAGGATCTTCAGGAGGCGTCTCATGTTGAACCACTTGAAGAAGCCATAAATGAACTGAATAGTACAGTTAAGAAACAGCATATCAAGAGACTTCAGAAGGGCAAGTGCACTATTGAACTTGGAATATCCCTGGAAAATCTGATCAACAATTATGAGAGGGTAGCAGATCACTGTTCAAATGTTGCAGTAGCCATGCTGCAGCTCAAGTCGGACAATTTTGATACGCATGAGTATCTGGACAACATGAAAAAGGATACGAATATTGATTTCCAAAGTATGTACACATATTACAGGGAGATGTACAAGTTGAAATAAGAAGCTTCAAGTTAATATTGGTTAAAATATAAACAGGGTGCATGATAATTGGTATTTGGCACTAATGGGAAAGGAGAAGGAAAATGGCAGTACATATTTATATAGTAGAGGATGATAAGAATATCAGAGAGATTGAGATGTTTGCTCTGAAGAACAGTGGCTATGCGGTGGAGGAGTTTGAGAATGCAAAAACATTCTTTTCCAGAATTACTGAAAAGGTACCTGATTTAGTGCTTTTAGATATAATGCTCCCTGATATGGACGGACTTGAAATCGTGAAAAAACTCAGAAGCAGACCTGACACGGTCAGAGTACCTATTATTCTTGTCACAGCCAAGACAACAGAATTAGATAAGGTTAAAGGGCTTGATATAGGAGCGGATGATTATCTCACAAAGCCTTTTGGCGTGATGGAACTCATATCAAGGGTAAAGGCACTGCTCAGAAGGAGCAGGGCTCTTCAGGATGACAAGCAGCTGGTTCTCGGAGACATAACACTTGATTCAGAGAGACGAGAGGTCAATGTCGATGGTGAATTGTGTGAACTGACGTTCAAGGAGTTTGAGCTTTTGAAACTCCTTATGGTCAATGCAGGGATAGTCCTTCACAGAGACACCATAATGTCAGATGTGTGGGGGACTGACTATGAGGGTGAGTCGAGAACACTTGATATGCATATCAAGACACTTAGACAGAAACTTGGTGAAGCAGGAAACATGATAAAGACAGTGCGAAATGTAGGATATAAGATGGAGTAGCGTATGAGCGAGAAACATGATAAAAGACTGAAAAAAGTTATCAATCTGGAGTTTATTACATTTTCGCTGGTTGCGATAGCTGTGACTATGGTTTTGTCCATTTTCATATTTTATGAGGTGTACAAGGCTGAGATTATAAGAGATCTGAAAGGCTATGCAGAAGTCCTGAAAAACACCGGAGATTTTGATGACGATGACACAAGTGTATATTCGAGTGTGGACACTGGCGATTTGAGGCTTACGCTTATAGCTCCTGATGGAAGCGTTCTGTATGATAATCAGGCCGATGAGACTTCTATGCAGAACCATCTAAACAGACCGGAGATAGCAGATGCGTTTGAATATGGTGATGGTCATGTCATAAGAAAGTCTGCGACGCTGAATAAGAGCACATATTACTATGCGATACGGCTTAAGTCGGGCCGTGTACTCAGAATTGCAAGAGAGTCTAACAATGTGCTTAGTATGTTTCTTGCGGCAGTTCCAGCCATGCTTTTTGTGATGGTCATACTGGTAATTGTGACAATTATAGTTACACATTATCTGACAAGAAATATATTGAAGCCGATTGAGCAGATGGCGAACAGTCTGGACGATGACACACATATAGTTGCGTACAAGGAGATGCGTCCGTTTATAGATATGATACAGAAACAGCATGCGGATATAGTCAAGAGCTCTCAGATGCGTCAGGAATTCACCGCAAATGTATCACATGAGCTGAAGACGCCGCTGACTTCCATATCTGGTTATTCTGAACTTATAGAGACAGGAATGGCAACTGAGGCGGATGTGCATCATTTTGCGACGGAGATACACAAGAATTCGAATCGCCTTCTCACGCTCATCAATGATATAATCAGGCTGTCTGAGCTGGATGTGTCGGAGGATACACCGCTTATGGAGAAGATTGATCTGGCTGTAATAGCCAGAACTGCAACGGACATGCTGGCGATAAATGCAGAAAAGAACAGTGTGAAACTCAGCTATGATGGAAGTCATGGATATATATATGCGAACAAGATGATGATGGAAGAACTGGTATACAATCTTACGGACAACGCCATCAGATATAACAACAAGAATGGTAAAGTGGATGTATCTGTAAAGACTGTGAATGACAAAGTTGTTCTCAGGGTCAGGGATACAGGTATAGGAATCCCGAAGGAACATCAGGAGAGGATTTTTGAACGTTTTTACAGGGTGGATAAGAGCAGATCAAAGTCAACCGGAGGTACAGGCCTTGGCCTTGCCATAGTAAAGCATATAGTTTCCCGCAATAATGCGAAACTTGATATGGAAAGCGAGCCGGGCAAGGGTACGGATATATCAGTTACATTCGACATATACAGGGAAGATGAACAATCATAGAGGTTAAATCGACGAACATTGTTGTGATGTGCTGTCAAAAGAATAGATAGATGGTAAAATGAAAAGGAGCCTGGTGGAAGTGTATTAGCCAGACTCCTTTATATATTGCTATTCACACACACCGATATTATAAGTCGAAAATATGTGAAATGTTCATGAAGATATTATTATAATACAATATATTAGATGCAAAATCAAGAGGCAATCAGACATAATTCACAATGACACTTGTATAGATTGCATAAGAAGCTTGGCGGCATTTTTATATATGTTGTTGAATATTAAGATGAATCATGCAAATTGTGTATAATAGTTAGAATATTAAGTAAAATATATGCGAACTGAATCTTGAATCTTGAATTTTATAGTATTACTATATGGTCTTGAATAAGGAGAGTGATAGTATGTCAGCAAACGAATATCTGAAGGCACAGAAGCTTGGCGAGAAGAGGTACCAGGCGGCCGTAGCAAAAAATGAATATCCATATCTTCCGGTTTTGGATGAGATCATATCACCATCAGATACTGTGGGAGAGGTCAATCTTGGATTACAGACAATATCGCTTGACAGGGTTGTCGGTACTGCGACAGCGGCAAGGACAACTGCATTTGCGAGCAATTTTATGCCGATACTTGATTACCATACAGAGTTTGGCGCAAAGTGGTCAGCTCTGTGTGCATCGCATATAGAGGAAGGTATCCATGACCCTATAAAGGTTTACGAATACATGAATAAGTTTTATGTGATCGAAGGAAATAAAAGGGTAAGTGTTCTCAAATATTTTGGTGCGGATTCAGTTCCGGCCATGGTTACGAGAAAGATACCTAGAAAGAACGATTCGATAGAGAATAAAGTATATTATGAGTTTATGGATTTTCATAAACAGACAGGAATCAACTATGTGCATTTTTCCCAGACGGGTGGATACGATAAGTTGAGGGAATTTATAGGGCTTGATAATGAGAGAGAGTTTTCTGATGATGAGAGACTGGATTTCAATTCAGCTCATCTTGCATTTGAGAGAGCATATCTGGCAAAGAAGGGCAGCGAAGATCTGACGATAACCATTGACGATGCGATGCTTGTGTTTCTTAATGTGTATGGATACGAGGCTTTGAAAAAGATGTCATCGGCTGAGGTTAAGGACAGCGTTGAAAAGGTGTGGACAGAGATTGTCCTTTCAAGCAAGAAGAAGGAGCAGGTAGTGCTTCCAAAGCTGGATCCTGTTGAGCCGAAGAAATCCATTCTTGGCCTTGTTATAAAGCCTGCGGCACCATCTAATCTCAAGGTTGCCTTTGTGTATGACAAATCCCCTGCCAATTCAGTGTGGACATATTGTCATGAACTGGGACGCCTTGATATGCAGAATAAGCTTGGCGATGCGGTGGATAGCAGTACGTTCTGCAATGTCGATACTCAGGCAAAGCTTGTTGAGTGCCTGAATAAGCTTGTGGATGAAAAATATGATGTGATATTTACCACGGGCCCGGAGATGCTTCCAGAGGCTCTCAAGGTGGCGGTCCTTCATCCTGAAATAAAGATCCTGAACTGTTCTTTAAGCCTTGCAAACAGCCATGTCAGAACATATTATGCAAGAATGTATGAGGTGAAATTTATTACCGGTATGATAGCTGGAAGCCTTTGTGCAGATGGACAGATAGGTTATGTGGCAGATTACCCTATATTTGGAACTACGGCGAACATCAATGCATTTGCGATAGGTGCAAGGATGGTCAATCCACGGGCAAAGATATACCTCCAGTGGACTAAGGTGAAGGATGCAAATCCTCAGAAGTTCTTTGAGAAAAACGGGATAACATATATATCGGACAGGGATATGATCATGCCTGATGATGCCTCGCGTAATTTCGGGCTTTACCACTATGACCAGAATGGTGATGTTGTCAATCTTGCTATGCCATTTTATAACTGGGGTGCATTCTATGAGCGGATACTCAGGTCGATTCTGGATGGCAACTGGAAACAGGAGGAGAAGAGTGAGACTGCAAATGCGGTCAGCTATTGGTGGGGAATGTCAGCGGGAATAGTTGATGTGATATGTTCAAAACATCTTCCGGCTGGCACACAGAAGCTTATATCCGTTATGACAAATCTGATCCGGGAGGGTGCTATAACTCCTTTCAGCGGTAAGCTCACATCGCAGAATGGCGTTGTGAGAAACGAGGATGATGGTGCTATGCTTCATGAAGATATACTTAAGATGGATTGGCTGGCTGAAAATATAGTGGGTATGCTTCCGACAGCAGAGGATCTTGTGGACGAGGCCAGAACGGTTGTAGCACTTCAGGGCGTTGATACACCAGAAAGTCTTGAACTTAAGTCAGTACCTGATGTAAAATAAGTCTGGATGTCGGGACACGGACTTATTGGGAGAAAAAAGAGGATGTTCGGGAATACGGTAGGAAAACGGGAGTAAATGTAGTAGTGAAAATATTGTTGTTGGCAGATGAGGAATCTAAATATCTGTGGGATTACTTTGATAAAAGCAAATTAGAAGGTATAGATCTGATAATATCATGTGGCGATCTGTCGCCACAGTATCTGTCATTTCTTGCGACATTTAGTCATGCCCCTGTGCTTTATGTTCATGGGAACCATGATGTGTGTTATAAGGATACGCCTCCGGATGGATGTATATGTATCGACGACAAATTATATGAATATAAGGGCGTACGGATACTGGGGCTGGGCGGTTCTATGGAATATAAATTTGGCGGAGCGGATCATCAGTATTCAGAGCGTGCTATGTGTTCACGCATACGCAGGCTCAAATGGAAGATCAGAAGGAAAAAAGGATTTGACATTCTGGTGACTCACTCGCCGGCGTACCGGATAAATGATTCAGAGGACATTCCGCACACCGGGTTCAAATGTTTCAGGACACTTATGGAAGAATATAAACCTGCATATTTTGTCCATGGACATGTCCATATCAATTATGGACGCGATTTTGTGCGGGAGTCCACATATCATGAGACGAAGATAATAAATGCTTATGAGAGATATATTATAGATATATAAGAATTTTTGTAAAACAGGACTGTAATGTCAGGCGGCTTGTGAAAATAAAATCGAATAATAATTGGACAATAATAGGAAAATATGAAAAAACGCAATAATTATCGTACTTTCCTTGCGAAAACGCTGTTTTTTTGTTAAACTGTTGTGAGTTGTAAAATATTAAAGAAATTTGATCATCTGCGGTGGCGCTTTTTGGTCCGGAGAATGGGAAGGAGACATGAGGTTTGGAGAAGAACAGCGAAGAGTATAATAGAATATTGGATGAACTTACTGGTTATTGTACAGAATCTGGAAAGATAGATCAGAACCTCTATGTCACATATGATGTCAAGAGAGGACTAAGAGATTCAACAGGTAAGGGAGTCCTTACGGGTCTCACAGAGATATCGGATGTTATCGGCTATGATGTCATAGATGGAGAGAGAGTGCCGACTGACGGAAGGCTTTATTACCAGGGATACAATGTTGAAGATCTCGAGAGAGGTTTTCATGGAAGTAAATTCGGATTTGAGGAGACGATGTATCTTCTTTTGTTTGGAAAACTTCCTAATGAAGCCCAGTTCAAAAGATTCGTTGAGATGATGGAGTGTTATAGAGAGCTGCCGAGAAAGTTTACAAGAGATGTAATACTTAAGGCTCCAAGCAAAAATATGATGAATGTACTACAGAGATGTGTACTTACGCTCTATTCGTATGATGACAATCCGGATGATATAAGTATTGAAAATGTACTCAGGCAGTGCATGGAACTGATCGCTCAGTTCCCGATCATTGCGGCTTATGGATATCAGGGATATAAGCATTATTTCCATGATATGAGCCTTGTAATACACAATCCAAAGCCGGGGCTTTCTACTGCGGAGAATTTTCTCAGACTGATAAGAAGTGACAAGAAATATACAGAACTTGAGGCACAGGTTCTTGATATATGCCTTGTGATACATGCTGAGCATGGTGGTGGTAACAATTCGACATTTACTACACATGTAGTATCGTCCACAGGTACTGATACATATTCAGCTGTTGCCAGTTCGTTAGGTTCACTCAAAGGACCTAAGCATGGTGGCGCGAATCTTAAGGTTCAGCAGATGTTTGATGATCTGAAGAGCCATGTGAAAAACTGGGATGATGAGACTGCACTTGAGGAATATCTCACAGGTCTTTTGGACAAAAAAGGATTTGATCATTCCGGACTCATATATGGAATGGGACATGCTGTATATACTAATTCTGATCCACGTGCCAGAATACTCAAGGGATACGCCGAGAGACTTGCACAGGAGAAAGGCCGTATGAAAGAGTTCAAGCTCTACACTGATGTTGAGCGTATATCTGCTGAACTTCTTGCAGCCAGAAGACGTAGTGCGAAGACTATATCTGCAAATGTGGATTTTTACAGTGGTTTTGTATACACCATGCTTGGAATACCTATCGAGTTGTTCACACCTATATTTGCAATTGCAAGAATTGCGGGATGGTCAGCTCACAGAATAGAGGAGCTTGTAAATGCGGGCAAGATAATCAGACCGGCATACAAATATGTTGGAACACATAGAGAATATCTTTCCATGGAAGAGAGATAATAGTGTAGATGACAGCGCTTCAACTTGACTGACGGTCTGGTTGAAGCGCTGTTTGACGAATAGAGAGGATGTTTAATTATGAAGGATAAAAATAAAACTTCAAAGACAGAGGAAAAAACGAATGTCATGCGCATACTTGACAGTAAAAAAATAAATTATAATCACTATTGTTATGTCGAGACTGGGGAGACCAACGGAGAAAAAGTGGCAGCAATCCTGGGGCAGGATCCTACGTATGTGTTCAAAACTCTGGTCACGGTTGCAAAGTCGGGAGCAAATTATGTGTTTGTGATTCCGGTCAAGGAGGAGCTTGATCTCAAGAAAGCGGCTAAGGCGGTTGGAGAGAAATCAATAGACATGTTAAAGGCGAAGGAACTTCTGCCGCTTACCGGTTATATTCACGGTGGCTGCTCTCCTATAGGAATGAAGAAATTTTTCAGAACAACTATTGATGCCAGCGCCAGAGATCTTGATAGAATGTATGTGAGTGCTGGTAAAGTTGGATATCAGGTAGAGATAGCCCCTGCTGATCTTGCGAAGGTTATACGATATGAATTTGCGGATGTGACGGTGTAGGAGGGAACTGCGGTATATATAATTGGGGTTATCTGCGGTGCAAATGTGCTGTGTAGAATGATGATGCATAGAAAAAATAAGATAAAATGCAGTATATGCAATTCGGTGTCGTGAATTGTATATACTGCATTTTTCGTTTATATATTTATTCCTGAACGTTGGCCTGATGTATAAATCGTTTTGCCCATTGTTATAGCTTTAGCCGCTATATGCGCAGGACTGGATTATTTCTGCCATCTTCCTGCTGCTCCGCAAGGGAGTATAAGTCCTGTATCTGACACGGGAAGTCCGATCTCATCTGAGATGACGTGACCGCCATATCTGGCCTTGACCTCTGTTGAGATCATATAAGTGAGAACCGCTGGCGCAAGTCCTGTAGTATATGAGTTTACAAGGAAGAAGAGAGGTTTGTCACTCAGCAGTTTGCTGCAGAGCTGGATGAAAGGATGTATCTTTTCCTCAATTTTCCAGATTTCACCCTTGGGACCTCTTCCGTATGATGGAGGATCCATGATGATCGCATCGTATTTGTTGCCTCTGCGGATCTCTCTTTCAACAAACTTTACGCAGTCGTCAACGATCCATCTGATAGGTGCGTCTGCAAGACCTGACGAAACAGCGTTCTCCTTTGCCCATGTGACCATTCCCTTTGAGGCGTCGACATGGGTCACAGCTGCTCCTGCTTTTGCTGCAGCGCAGGTTGCGCCTCCTGTGTAGGCAAATAGGTTCAGAACCTTTACATCTTTCCTGCCGGATTCTTTTATGATCTTGCTGAACCAGTCCCAGTTTGCCGCCTGCTCTGGAAACAGGCCTGTATGTTTGAAACTGAATGGTTTCAGGTTAAATGTGAGATCTCTGTAATTTATTGTCCACTGCTTAGGCAGATTGAAGAATTCCCACTCCCCGCCGCCTTTGTTGCTTCTGTGGTAGTGTCCGTTAAGTTTGTTCCAGTTTGGATTTTTCTTTGGGGTGCTCCACAGAACCTGAGGATCCGGGCGGAGCAGTATATATTTGCCCCATCTTTCCAGTTTTTCTCCGTCAGAGCAGTCTATAACTTCATAATCTTTCCATCCATCTGCTATCCACATGTGTTTATTCCTTCCTGAATCTATGCTTTATGTATGCTGTGCTGCGGTATGCGTCACAGAAATTGCTTCAAAAAATATATCTTTTAGATTATACTTGTATCAGTGCGGAGCGTCAAGGTAAAGACGCTGCAATAAATGTGAATAGGAGAATATATGGAAGAATTGATTGAGGATCTGGCAGAACTGGCGCCGTATAAGGTTGTGCTCAGTGGCGGCAGAGGTGAATATAAAAAATGTGTGTTCGAGAAGAAAGTTCTTGGCGGCAAACGCTGCTATCAGATAGGAAGGTATACTGAAAAACAGGTATTTTATGAGAATATTGAAGAGGATTCATTTGGAGATTGCCTGGCTGGTGAACTGGATAGTGGCTACAGGCAGGTAAATGCATTTGCAGCCGGAGAAGAGTGGGATGTGAAGATATCAAAGAAAGGAAAGCTTGCAGTGAACAGGAGAAAGACTGAAGGTAAAGCCATCACGATAGCAGGCAACAACAGAAAGAAAAAGTATATACTTGAAGAAGGAATGGACATACCTGTATTTGTTGAACTTGGTGTATTTACTAAGGACGGCAAAGTTGTGAATTCTATGTATGACAAGTTCAAGCAGATCAACAGATTTGCTGAGATCGTGGATGATGTCATGAAAAGTTACAATAAATCTTCTATTAATATATTGGACTTTGGATGTGGTAAATCATACCTGACATTTGTCGTGTATTATTATCTGCATGAGGTGAAACACCTGGATGTGCACATAACCGGATTGGATCTCAAAGCTCAGGTGATAGAAGACTGTAATAGGCTTGCTGAGAAATTTGGATATACGGGACTTAGGTTTGAACTTGGGGACATAAACGGTTATAAAACAGATATGGATATAGATATGGTCATGACACTCCACGCATGTGATGTGGCGACAGACTATGCGCTGTACAATGCGATTTGCTGGAATGCAGACTATATTCTTTCGGTTCCGTGCTGTCAGCATGAGCTTAACAGGCAGATACATTCGGATAAGCTTGCAGCTATAACGCATTACGGGATTTTGAAAGAGAGGATGGCGGCTCTCATGACAGATTCCGTCAGAGGACTTATGCTTGAGGCGTGCGGTTACAAAACGGATGTGATGGAATTTATTGATATTGCACATTCTCCAAAAAATCTGCTTATACGTGCTGTGAAGAAAAATGTGCCACAGGAAAAGAGAAAGAGAGTACTTGCTGAGGCGGAGAATTTATGCGAAGAGTTTGGGGTAAAACAGACGCTTATGGAGATGCTGAAAGCTGACGGCAGGATATAGCGGTATAGAATATACGGAAAAGGGGATGCAAGATGAGAGCTGCATTATATATAGATGGAAATAGTACAGATGAGAAGGTTATACCGGTGATCTGCGATGAGATTCGCAGATCGGATGACATTGTTATAAGAAAGATATTTGGAGGAGATATCGGCAGAGAGGTACTTAAAAGATGCAGACTTACAACCTGTGCCGTTAATTATGATACGATAGAGGAACAGAAGGTTGCAATGGCTGTAGACATCATTATCGATATGGAACAGACAAACGTGGACAGAGTGTATATAGCCACTTCGGATACGGCTTTCATACCGGTTGTGGAAAAACTGAATCTTGACGGTGTTGATACCGTGTTGATGGGAAGGTGTGACACTCCGAGGACGCTGGTTGAGGCGGGCGGCAGATTTATATATACAGAGGTTGCCTCTGGTGAGAAATGTACTGCAGCTGTAGTCGGCATGGACGAGATAGCAAGGGAGATATATTCGGTTTCTTCCTATTATAAGAGTATAGGAAGTGAGGCAGATGCTTCACAGGTGTACGAGGGTATAATGAGAAAGTATCCGGACTTTGATGTGAGAAACTATGGATATACACATTTTGCGACGCTTGTACAGCAGAATGTGCCTGGAACTATTGTTCAGACAGATGGATCAGACAAGCTTGTGATAAAGGTGATCGATGACAGAGATGCCGTAGAGAAATTCATATATACATATATGATGGAGAAAAAGTATAAGATAGATGATATGGCTGAACTCCTTGGAGCACTGGAGGCAGAGTTTCCTGGTTTTGCTATCGAAAATTATGGATATCATTCAGATTACGGATTCGTCCTCAGCTTTTCCAAATTGTCGATATATGGCAACAAGGGTGTACAGATGAGAAGAACGTTTAAATTGAGTGAAAAAAGTGCACAAAATCAGCTTTAAAATTTTGTGAGCTTTTTTTGAGAAAAGTCTTGATTTAACAGAATCCCTAGTATATAATCGAATTTGCTGTGACATGATAGCTGTGAAGCGGAGGTTGCTGTATCGGTATGATGCAGGTTTTTCGTGGAGCGAATGTCAATTTACAAAACTGGCGACAAGTCACTGTACCATAACTGTCTGCCGAGAGGGCAGAAACGACGTGATGGTTCTGGGTTTTAGCTTAGGACACACACGGGAGAGTGTACAGTCACCGCT